>DATDFW010000244.1:0-3326 GCA_036522375.1 Nitrospiraceae bacterium | reverse complement strand
ATCGTTCTTGGAATCTCGTGCCCACCACGGAAGCTGTGCCATTCTACTGCGAGTCCCTCATGACGAAGTGTGTCTCGCAAGCGTTCCGCCCCGACATACGGCAGGATCTCGTCCTGCATCCCATGACTTTGGAAGACCGGCAGCCCTTTGCGCTTCTGAAGCAGTGGAACCCATTCCTGTGTGGTGAGGAGTGTTCCGGACAGTTGGATCAGCCCGGCATAGGGTTGGGTTGTTCTGAGCATCACGTCACACGAAAGCATGGCGCCTTGGGAAAATCCCCCCAGTATGGTCGCACGTGGGTCCGCGTCGAATTGTTGTTCGACCACTTTGAGAAACGCCAGCAGCCTCTCACGCGCTGGAGCCAGGCCTTTGGGAATATCCTGCGAGAGATCGCGCACCCGACCGGCCATTCGATCGGCTTGCATGCGGGCCATGTCAATGAGCCACCAGGCGCGCGCATCACTTGGCCCAAAACTCAACGAGAGCGGGCCTTCGGGAACGACAAACCTTGTCCCGGTCGGCACATTCAAATCGTCGGCCAAGGATACAAGATCGTCCCCCGGTGCGCCGAAGCCGTGCAGGAGCAGAACGAGAGGACCCCGACCTCCACCCTTTCCATCTGTGCCACCTAGGACCCTGGTCCGCAGACCACCTATGTGTTCTTCGCGCATGAATGGCCCGTTATTTCATGTACAAATATTGCAGCAAGGCGACAACTCCATAGAGGAACGATTCGACGACGGGTTGTTGGTAGAAGGGCACGAACGCACCCTTCTGGTTGGCCTCAACCTGGTCGATGATGTATTGAACTTGTTTCGCACGGATTTCGTGGTCCTTGCCGAGTCCGATGGCTTGGACCATTTGCTTGCTCAAACCGATCAAGACAGACTGCTTGGCCCGGTCGGCAGATTGATAGAGCAACAAAGCCCCGCTCAATGCCAAGAAGACGTTCAATGCCCAGGCCACCAGCAGCACGACCGGATAATTCCAGATATCGAAGTAGTCGTTGCGCGCGGCGATCACGATCAGCAACGCGATGAAGGGATACCGGATGAGGCGATTGACGACTTCGGTCCGTCGGCTAATCAGATCGATGCCGGCTAAGTACTTGAGCCTGTCAAATTCGGCCTTGTGGGTCTGGCTCAATCCATACTCTCGCAAATACTCTTCCTGCACCTGCTCAGACCATCCCCCGCTCGTGGTGTTCACCCAACCGATCCACCGACGGCACAACATGACTTCGTCGAATACCGCCAGATTAAGCAGCACCACGAGACTCATGCTGATCAGGGTCATGATGACGTCGACACGACAGCTCAGCCAACCCCGGCAGGGATGGATCATCTCTTCGTCAACGACCCAATGATCCAGGGAAAATATGATCGCCCCATATAGCAAAAACAGGACAAGAACACGTGCCATCCGCTGCAGCGGGCTCGCCGCATCGAGGTACCAGGACCAGGCTTGGTCGACCGTCGTGGCCGCTCTGGTGGCGGCCGGATGATAGACCCGTTGTAGACTGATCCAACAGGCCTTCAAGGAAAAGAGGGAGCGAACGCCCTGGTCGATGCGAAAACAAAAGTCTTTCGTCAGAAGGTCGCTGTTCTTCGTCAGATCGCGGACCCCTTTGACCAGGAAGATGAGGCACAACACCGTCACGACAAGCCGGAGCCACTCACCGGGCCAAATGCTGACGCCTGCGGTCCACGAAAAGGGTTCGCCTTCATCGTGATGGGCCATGAGGGCTGTCAAACCACCCATGGCCCAAAAGACTGCCGTCGCGATGAGAATGAGGAAACCGACCGCGATGAGCGGACGCCAGGAGCGCGAGACCCGCAGCCAGAGTCGCTGATTAGTCCAGGCGAGCACCGTCCCGACACAGAGCCCAATCCCGACGAGAGCCAGCATGGTTGTGCCGCCCGGACCGACGCCCTGCTTCAGCTGGCCCTGATTGTCCGTATGTTCAAGATCCGCACGCAACGGATGGATCGTCCTCACCCCTTCGACATCGACGATGCTCAAATCCACCGCGCCTTCTCGGCCCACTTCGAAGATTCGAGGATGTTCAGCCGCGTCGTACGCTCGATCCTCCGGAGTCATGGCCACGTGATACCCGGTTGAGCAGGGCGCCGCCGATTGTTGCCGACCGTCCGCAGCTCGACAGGCCACATGATTCACCGCTTGAAGCACGGCAAAGTAGGTGGCCGTTTGATAGCTGCCCCGAAACGGCGGGACATCTCGCTGTAAACTCCCGTCTAACTGCAAGCCGAACGGCGAGGCGATGACCATGTTCCTGGTCCACTTGTACTCGCTGGCTTGGAGATGGCGTGCGTCGAGATCGAGGGTAAAGAACACGGCATACGGGAAGGCCGGTCTGAGCGCTTTCAGAATGAGTAATGCATCGTAGGGATCCGTGCCAAGAATGCCGATGGCTTTTGCTCCTTCTCCTTCGTCTTGGATCCTCGTGGCCAAAGCACGCACATAATCAAGCTGACTGGTCCCTTCGGAACGTTCCTGCAGCCCACCAGCCAGAATATCCTTGATGTTCGCATTGGCTTTGGGGTTCTCTCCACGCGCGGCTTTTGTACTATCACCCGGCACTTCGCCATCGAGACCACTCATGTAGCTATACCGAAAGACATTCAATGTCAGGGATTCATAGTCCGCCGGGCGCTGAATCTGGAGATCGACTGCGCGGGGCACGGTTGGACACCAGGCCTTGATCGTCGATGGGACCTGAATCTGCTTCAGCTCGGCATCCATGAAAGTCGCCACTTTTGCACAGGCTGCCGCACGGAATTCGATGGGCAATGCCCGACCATAGAAGGAATCCCAGTCCCCGATGAGGATCACGGCATCCCAACCGAGCCTGACTTGACGACGTTCCAGTTCCTCGATCAGCGTGTTGAACAGTCGGTCGTCCGATCCGATCCCATAGACAAGCCGCACATTCGCAGCTGCCAGCCGATGAAAAAACTCCTGCTCGCAGGTTTCGTATGTCTGGCACGCGGGGCCCTTCCCGCCTTCCTTCTTCAGCCCATAGCCCAAGAGCCCTTTCATCGTGCTGGCCCATGGGGAATAGAGCTCGATGGTCCCGTCCGCGTTCGGCCAGATTTTAAATCCTGTATGTGGCTCGGCATACAGATCTCCGGCCTCATCCAGGAGTTGACGAAAAGCGGAAGAACTGCGGGGCCCCACAATTTTAAATGTGACGGCCTGTTGCAACGTTGGGTTTAGTCGGACCAACATGCGCCGGTCATCGGTGAGAATGCATCCGCTTTTCTGTGTCGTTTCCAGGCACACCAAGGCCTGCGACAATGAAGTCA
>DATDFW010000243.1:0-2776 GCA_036522375.1 Nitrospiraceae bacterium | reverse complement strand
CAGCTTCACGGAGGTTATGATGGCGCCCCCTCATTATTCTCGTGCCTATCATCGGTTCCCTCTCCACTGTCCTGTCATCTTCGGTGGAGCTCCATTTGTCGGCGAAGGCGTTTTGACCAACCTGTCGCTGATGGGCTGCTCCGTCCTGTGTGATCGAGAGGTCCTTCGCGGTAGTGACGTGCGCGTGAGTGTGATGCTTCCAGATCAGACGGCGGCGCTGTCAATTGATCTCGGCACGATCAAATGGGTCCAGGGTGAACAGTTTGGTGTGGAGTTCCTTCGCGTGCCCATTGAGGGACGGCAACGTCTCAATAGCATGCTGCGAATTGAGCTTATCAGCTTGCTGAAGGCCCGTGCGGCCAAAACCGACGTGCCGGAATTGATCAATCGAAGAAGCTAGACGTTAGTCGTTCCGCATCCCACTGCCCTGTAACCTGTCAGTCGCCCACCGCGTCCGGCGTCGTTCTTGCTTTGCCAAGTTACCCTGGTACTTCTATTCTATTTGGATCATCTGATTGGTCTGGTAGCAAATAGACGAGAAAAACAGCCGGTTGTCCTCCATGTGAACGCTCTCACGCTTGCCATCGCGAACACGCCATCGAATGCGCAGAGTTCATTGAGTCCCTTGTGCTCACTTCATATGCTGAAACTGGAGATCATCGAAGTAGGTGACGGCATCCGACTTGGTCCATAGTCCAATCATTCCTTCGTGGAATGTTTTGTCACAGAGATCGAAGACCTGCTTGTCGTCATAGAAGATGTTCATGCGACAACCTTGATGGGTGACACGTAGCGTATGCCACTTCCTCACGTCAATCGTCTGGTTAAAGTTTTGTAAAAGGTGTCGAAAGCCTTTCTCGACTCGATACACTCGGATGTTTTGTTCCAGCGGATTGGCTCGTGCCAGATAGTAATTGCGATCATCGGTTGCCCGCCAAATCAGACCACCTCCCATGTCTCCCCGTCCCTGAATCGGCAAGAACGACACTTGGAGATCGAGATCAGAGGCGATTATTTCCTTGTTCAGGACCACTTTATAGGCATGTTCGGCTCCCTTGGCCATTACTTGGGCGAACACATGCGGCGGACTCTTGGCGCGATCGGTCGCGAGGACTTGCCAATCACCCGCGGGCCGTCCATCGAACAACGTTCCAATTGAGAATTCGCGGGGAAGGGTGCCTGGCTGTCCGCGATCATAATTCCAGATCTGCGCTGGCGAGGGGGTCTCACCTTGCGCCGGCACCGTGCCGAAAGCAACCTGAAGAGAGATCATGAAACTCAGGACAATCAGAGCCGATGGATTCATCTGAGTACTCCCAGGTCACCTCATCCCAACAGAAATAGTCCCTTGCACCGGGGTCAGGTGTTTGCCGGCATAATCGAGATGATCCCGGAGGCGTCTCGCATGCTTCCGATCAGGCTTGCTTTCTGACCTGAAAAATGAAATTGCCCGCTATAGTATTGATGCTTCATGGCCTTATAGAGGCGCGTGTCCTTGTCTCTTTTTGGAGTACTGAATTACCCTCTAAGAAGAGCGGGGGCACACACAGGACAAACAGAGCCACGAGCGCAAGGACCGGAAGCTCGCAGCCATCCAATTCGAATCAGTGCGCATCGGAATTTCCTTAGATAATGTCTCGAACGTCAGCGTCGGTCTGTTCCCCAACGGCGATGGAGAAACCGTTCAATGGGCGCGAAGAGCGTTTTATCCACAGCCAGTCCGATGATGACGATGACAAGCATGACGCCGATGACCTGATCCATAGCATTCAATTCTCGACCATAGTGAAGAAGATGTCCGAGGCCAAAGCCGGTCAGAATTGTGACGAAAATTTCAGCCGCCATGAGTGAGCGCCAGGCAAAGGCCCATCCCTGTTTCATGCCGCTCAAAAGAAATGGAAGCGCCGCCGGCAAGATGACGTGTGTCCATGTATGTATGCCAGTCGAGCCCATGCTGCGGGCTGCACGGGTATAAATAGGTGGAATCGTCTGGACTCCGTTATCCGTCGCGATGATCAGCGACCACAGGGTGCCCATCACGACGACAAAGAGCATGGCGGCCTCGGTCTGCCCGAACCACAGGAGAGCCAGCGGCACCCAGCAGACGCTGGGGAGTGTTTGAAGTCCCAGTGCGAGGACTCCGATCGTGTCCTCGCACCACCGGGATGATGAGGTGAGCAGTCCTAATGGCAGTCCGATAAGGATACCCAATCCATAGCCGATGAGAAGTCGACGGACGGTTACGAGCGTGGACTCCCAGAGCGAGCCGTCTTCAATGGCAAATCGGAGATACTTGAAGACGCTGAGGGGCGAGGGTAATAAGAGGGGAGACCACAGGCGTGCCTCCACGGCCAGATACCATGCAACCACGAGAAAGATAAAGAACAGAGATGCAGCCAGCCACCTCGTGATCATCCAGCGACCTCCGGCTGGACATAGCCTTTTAGGACACGGGTGATTTCCGTCGAGTATCGTGCGAGGTCAACGCTATTGATGTCGCGTGGGCGCGGAAGAGGAATGGCAAATTCTTCGCGAATCCGTCCGGGGTTTGGTGAGAACAATATGACGCGGTCACCCAAGCAGACAGCTTCACGCACGTTGTGAGTGACGAAAACGATCGTCTTACGGTGTTCGCTCCAGATCCGTTGGATGTCCCCGTACAGTTGCTCGCGCGTCAAGGCGTCGAGTGCGCCAAAGGGTTCATCCATGAGGAGGACGCTAGGGTTTGGCGCCAGGGCCCGAGCCAGGGCTACGCGCTGCTTCATGCCTCCGGACA
>DATDFW010000242.1:0-4356 GCA_036522375.1 Nitrospiraceae bacterium | reverse complement strand
CTTCCTGAATTGGTCCGCCGTGGACGGCAAGAAATACCGGATTGTCGGCGCGTTCTCGGGGGACGACGGCCAAACTTGGAGCCCACCGGAAACCTTGATCGACACACCGAACATGGATGACTTCGATCCGAACCTTGTTCTCACCAAGGACGAAATCCAGATTTATTCGACCACCACGCACACGCCTCTCAAAGCCGTCGCAGACTCGGAAACCTGGAAGGTGTCACGCAGGTCGGATGGATCAAACTGGACAAAGCCAGTGAAAATTTCTCAACCCCATAACTACGTATGCGGAAAAATTCACGTGGGACTGACACTTCCCGACGGTACCCTCCTCATGCCCTATGCCTGGGAGACTGCCGCCGACGCCGGAAATCCGACGACGACCGAGGCTAGTTGCAATCTGCGGTCGGGCGCCTTGCTCTCTCGTGACAACGGCCAGACGTGGAAACCTTCCAAGGACATTTGCGCCGATCCCCCGCGCACCTCCGACGTCGCGACCGGCGGTGTGTGCGAGCCCGCCATGGTCTTGCTCGAAAACGGCGAAATCTACGCGTTGCTTCGCACGGCAGATGTCTGGCATTACGAAAGCCGAAGCCGCGACGGAGGTAAAACCTGGTCTGACGCGAAACCGTCGCCATTACGCGGACATAACAGTCCGGCCGCGCTTTGGCGTCTGCAAGGATCTGCCGAAGTGCTCGTGGTATGGGACAATTCATCGCGCAATCGGCGGCCACTCGATGTCGCCCTATCCGAGGACAACTGCAAGAGCTGGTCGAAACCGAAGACTCTCTCCAACCCCGCCGATTGTGAAGCATCCTATCCATCGGCGACACAAACAGCCGATGGCACGATGATTGTGACCTGGCAACAAGGCGATCCCAACCATGGCAACTATGAAATCCATATGGCCCGCTTCAATCGCGAGTGGCTGTTGAAATCCGGTTGATGCCCGGAATCCGACCACCGTGCCCAACCAAAGCGCCGCCAAAAGTCTTGAGTCGAGTGCATCTCAGTTGCGAGCACCTAGGCTGGCCTGAAAGGCCGAGATAGGTTAGCCCAGGGCAACGCCCTGGGAATACGACGGTCCCCAACACCATAAGCCCTTAGGCTCCGCCAAATCAACTCCTGGATCTATGCCGCCCTTTCAGGACTCGACACGCTGACATTCGATTCCCAGGGCGTTGCCCTAGGCTAGGCTATGGCGCACCTTCGGTGCTTAACAGATGTGCAGTAGCCGATTCGTGAGAAACTCTCAAAAACTGAGATGCACCCGCTTGAATCGCTCGGCGTGCTCAATCTTTTTCCTGCTTCCACGATCTGACATAATCAATGCTGAAAGTGGATGGCAGACTGTCTTTCTCCGGAAGCCCAAGCCAATCTGGCATGGTCTCACTGTCAAAATTCATGGTGAGCGGCTGATGCCAATGTGTGTTCTTCAACTCCCGTACAACCTTGTGGTCTACCCACCATTTGATCGCGTCTTTGCCCCATTCCAGTGCATAGACATGATCGGCTTCAACAAAATCAAACGGCGCTTTCCAAGTGTCAGCTTTTGACCAGTGCTTATTTTCTGTGGGCGTATGGAAGACGTGTACGTTCATGTGGTACGTGTTCTTCCACTTCTCCCCCGCCCCACATATTTCAAAGACGTCAATTTCGGTCCATTCCTCTTTCGTAACGTTGTAAAACCAGAATGCGCTCGACGCCTGGGACTTCATGGGGCGACATTGGATCTCAAAATAGCCGTATTTCACCAAGGCTCGACTCTGGACTGCTGCGGTCGTGAACGTGTGGTATCCCTCGGGGATGTCTCTCAGGTTCTCTAGACGTGCCGTCAGGTGAAGTTTGCCATCACGCACCAAAACGTTGTTGGTCGAGAAAAAACCGGGTTCACGCCCCTTCCACCCTGGGTTATGATCGTACCATTTTGTCGAATCCAATTGATTGCCCTCGAACTCGTCGGTCAGTTCCGGGATAGGCTTCCATTTACTTCCTGGCGGTGGATCTGCATGTACAGTCGCGCAGAAAACAAAGACGAACAAAAGTACGTATCTCATTACGATATCGGATGGTATCACTGTCCCTCTCAGACAGCGAACGATAGAAGTCAGCGACGAGTGTGCTAGCCGGCGTTCGCTGCATTCCAGCGGCTACACCGGGTTGATTCGAGGCAAGGGAGACGCAAAGAAAGCTTTGACAAGCTGTTAACAACTTGCTAGAGGATAGACCATGTCATCGGAGAGGCATAGAGATTTCCCGCGAGCTTCCGTGGATGCGGAGCGCTGCCTGAAGTTCATGCTCGGCCAAATTCGCACCGGCCAGCTCAGCCCTTCGAAACGTTTCGGCGAAAATTCGATCGCACGCAAGTTGGGCTTGGGTCGGGGACCGGTGCGCACCGCGTTCCAGCGTCTTCATGCCATGGGGCTTCTGCGTTCGCAGCCTGGGTCAGGAACGTTCGTCCACACGGTCAGCTTGAAACGATTCTGCGAAATCATGGACGTGCGGGCGGGCATCGAAGGATTCGCGGGGCGGCTAGCTTGCGCTCGGGCGACGGAGGCTGAACTGGATCAGTTGGAGAAACTGGCGGACAAAATGGATCCTTTTCATGAGAAGGCAATGACGGACGGGCCGAAAGCGCTGTTGAAGATGTTGAATTATGACAACGACTTCCACAGCCGCATCGTACGGCTGAGCGGGAATCGAGAACTGGAGCGCCTTCTGAGCATGCACCACATCCTCGAGAGAAGTTTCGTGTTGGCGGCGCGCCTGCCGAGCGGCTTCGAGCGGCTCAGGCAGAAGCCCATCTGGCACCGCGACATCGTGAGTGCCCTGCGCAGCCGGGATCCGGACCTGGCCGATCGCACGATTCGTCAGCATATCCTCACAACGAAGGAAGCCCAAATGGAGGAGTCTTTGAGCACAGACACGAGCTTCGCGGAAGTGGCTATCTCGATGTCCACCAGAACAAGTTCACGGCAACTGCGCCGCGGAGATCGGTCGCGCCCGCATAAGCGCAAAGTGGATTTGTCATAAGAAACAAGAGGAGCAAAGACACATGAAAACTAAAATCATTTCCTCACGCTCAAGTCAAAGCCCACGCTGGCTGGTCCTGTTGTTCGCCCTCCTCGGCGTTGGCAGTCTCTCCTGCGCTCTCGGTGCGATCCCGATCACCAATCCCGGTTTCGAAGCTGATCCCGTTGCGGATCTCTCTACGGGTGATTACCGCATCAACGTCACCACTGATTCAAATTATAAGAATCCAGTGGCGACTGGCTGGGTCAATCTGTTTACCTCCACGACTACCTACGGGGATCAAGTCGCAGCAATTCAGGACCTCAGTCAGGCCAACCTGGTGCATAATCCCGATGGATCGTTATCGACCACCGCGGACGACAACAACGTCGGCGCACTTGGCTCCACCAACCGGTTCAGTCAGGCGCTGGCCACGACCTTTGCGGCGAACGTAGACTACTCGCTCAGTATCCGTGCCGCGCGGCTGACGACCCAGTCCACCTTTCCCGGTGGCAGATTGCTCCTGGGCTACGGGAGCGCGACGTCGTTCACGACTCTGGCCTCCGTCATCAACACCGACACTGTTTACGGGCAGGATGCTTTGCCGGACGCCGCGTCGGGTGAGTGGACGACCATCACCCTCAATTATTCCACCTTGGGCAGCGGTCCCGAGCTTGGGCAGAATATCGTTGTCGCGTTTCAGGGTAACAGCGTCCCGGGCACTCCTCACGCATATATCGACGACTTCGTCCTGATTCCCGAACCAACCACCGTCGCGCTGTGGGGTCTCGGGGCTGCGCTATGGCTCATTCGACGTCGCGTGTAACAGCGAAGCATCGAGCGTGGAGGTTGGACCATTACGAATTACGGATCACGGATCACGAGTCACGCCGCTTTCACCCTCATCGAGCTTCTCATCGTCGTCGCGATCATCGCGATTCTGGCGGCGATCTTGTTGCCCGCGCTGAGCCGCGCCAAGGAACAGAGTCGTCGCGCCGTGTGCAGCAGCAACCTCAAGCAGATCGGGCTGGCGATGCAGATGTACCTGCAGGACTACAACGACACTTATCCGCCGGCGTGGTTGGTTCCGGGCAATTACGGCCAGGGTTTCTGGGTCGGTAAAGCCGGCTCGGTGGGTACGGGTTATGAGAATTTCGGCGCCGACGTACGGTATCTCAACCGCTATTTCGGTACGCCGTTCCAGAGCACTTACGAGGTGCCCGTTGCCCATTGCGCCAGCGATAATCGACCCCTCTCATGCCTCGCCACGAACAAGACCGGGTACGATTACGTCGGCGCTTCGTATGGCTCGAACACCCATCCCACGCTCAACACACTCAT
>DATDFW010000241.1:0-3771 GCA_036522375.1 Nitrospiraceae bacterium | reverse complement strand
AAGTGGGGAAAGAGTTCAAGCTTGCCATCATTGACGAACGCATTCGTCCAACGGCGGAGGGGGTCTTTCAGCTTCAGTATGATCCGCAGGTGTTGGAATTCAGAAGACTCATGAATGGTGAGATCATACAGTCAGATGGCACAGGTGAGCAGGCGTCTAGCAGCCAAGAGACGCAAGTGGGAGCGGTTGCCTTTAAAGTCGCGCCATCAGCGAGGCAGGCAGGAGGCCGGACTGTCACTGTCACCTTTTATGCCAAGGCGCCTGGTGTGTCTCCTATGCGTGTGGCGTTGGTGGGCCCCGCCGAGGGATCATCCATTGCACCGTCGCAAGAAGGAAAAGGTATTGTGAGGGTGCGGTGAAAGAATCAGGCGTGACCCTTTTGGAACTCATGATCACGCTGACGATTGTGATGATTCTCGCCTCGATCGCTATGCCGCTCAGCCGTCTATCGGCGACACGGACTCACGAAATAGAACTGCGGCAGCAGTTGAGGCTCATGCGGGCTGCCATTGATACCTTTAAGCTGGAGTGGAATCGGGATGGTGATGTCTTATTAGGGCCGGCCTGCGTGAAGAACAAACTCACGTGCAAAGAGGTGACAAGCGTCTACGGCTATCCGAAGTCGCTGGAGAAGCTGCTGGGGATCAAACTCAGCAGTGAAGAGGCGACAGTTAGAGGTACGACGACGAGACGCTATCTGAGGAGTCTCCCTCTCGACCCCTTGACCGGCAAGGCTGATTGGATATTCCGATGCTATAAAGATGCCCCGAAGGCATCGAGTTGGTGTGGGGACGACATCTATGACGTGATGACCCAAAGTCAGGACACAGCCTTAGATGGAACGAAGTATCGAGATTGGTAAGCGTGGAGTAGGGGGCGCAAACGGTTTCACCCTGCTCGAGCTGATGATCGTCGTGTCGATCATCGGCATTCTCGCAACTCTGGCGGTGCCCTCGTACCAAGCGTCAGTCGTGAAGGCCAAAGAGGCTGCCTTGCGTCAGGATCTCTCGACGCTCCGCGATGTATTGGATCAGCACAAGGCTGACCAGGGCAAGTATCCTCCGTCTCTATCAGCATTGGTGAGTACGGGGTATCTGCGGGGGATCCCGAAGGATCCCTTCACTGGTGCGACGACCACATGGCAAGAGATTCTAGATCCTATCGAAAAAGGCGTGATCGATGTCTTTTCAGGAGCCGAGTTTGTGGGGAGCGATGGCACCCCATACAATCGTTGGTAAGAACATTCATGCCTAATCGTCATCCTAGACGGTTCGAGAGCTCAGATGAAGCACCACGAGCCTGTTTTTCGTCGGTTCGAATCGGAGCCCTCTGTGCAGTCGGTTTTGCCGCCGCCTTGTTTGCGGGCTGTGGTGAATTGGAACCGATACGTGAGCCGGAGGTGGTCGACCTTGAGCTGACCACAGACACATTAAAGGCATCGGTGCGCGAGGCGCAGCGCACGGTGGCGGAGTTGCGGACTGATCTAGAAGCACGCCGTAGGGAATTGGCCGAGGCTCAGGTCGCTCGAGCGCAGCTTGAAGGACGGGTTAGAGAAGCGGAACGACGGGTCGTCGAGGCCCGGCAGGTGATAGAGCTGCAACGAGAAGAGCTGGCTGCAGCTCGGACGGAGCGGGAGCGTGTGTTTCGAAGCAGTCTGCAATTACAGAGTCAGATGAAGTACCTTCGGAAGCAGTACTCAAAGCTCAGGGAGTCAGGCTCAGGGCAAGAAGCAGTTCCGCTACCGTCCAGCGGTGAAGTCCACAAGAGCCAGAAGGCCATACAGGTTCCAGCCCAACACAGTCAGGCTTCGGAGTTTCTTGAGGCACCTCAGATGGCTGCGACCTCAGCTGCTGTAATGCAGGTGCCAGCCGACCGAGAGCACTCGTCAAGTGGGGAACAGCAGATGAGTTTCCCACGACATGTTTCTGTGAAACCTGGTGATACATTGTGGCGCATTGCGCAGAAACATCGCGTCTCGTTGGAACATCTGCGGACCTTCAATCAATTACCCGACAATAGGATTGTCATTGGCCAAGCCCTGTGGCTGCCAGATGATCGGCCTATGTCCCAGGGCGCGGCGACGCCGTAAGCCTACAGTCCCGTTCTCGGTCTGATATCCACGCGCGTTGAACCCATGCCTGTATTTGCTTACAGAGTGGCCCGTTCTGATGGCTCAACCCTCGATGGACAGATCGAAGGAGAGGAGGAACACCTCGTCCGTGCCAAACTGGAGGGACAGGGCTTTCTCGTCTTTCGGTTACAGAGACGAGGTTCGGCCACAACCGGGTTAGGCCTAGGGTGGCACGCATTTGGAAAACTTCCGCATCAGGAATTCTTAGTGTTCAATCAAGAGTTGCTCGCTCTTGTGAAGGCTGGTCTTCCTGTGTTGCGGGTATGGGATCTCTTGATCGAGCGAGCCAGTCATTCAGGATTTCAGCAGGCTCTGCGGACGGTCCGACAAGATATTCGCGGAGGGGCCTCGGCATCGGAAGCACTGGCAAAACACCCAATCCATTTTTCGGAATTGTATATCGCGACGATCAAAGCTGGAGAACAATCAGGGAACTTGGCCGAGGTGCTGCAACGGTTCATTGCGTATCTGAGACTCATGATCGGGCTGCGCCAGAAGGTCTCAAAAGCGCTCGCGTATCCTGCGTTCCTTGTGCTGGTCGGAATTTCCGTTATCGGGTTCCTGTTAACGTATGTCGTGCCGACGTTCGTGTCAGTCTATGCGGAGACGTCAAAATCCTTACCGATTGCCACGCAACTGTTGCTCAATGTGGTCACAGGAGGCAAGGTCTTTCTGTTGCCTGGATTAGCAGGGGTTGCCGCCATAGGACTGGCAGCTCGTGCATACTATGTGACGTTGGCCGGACGACTCGCTGTGGATCAGTTGATATTGCGCATACCCGTCTTGGGGCAGATATTTGTGAAGCATTATACGGTTCAGCTCACGCGGACTCTCGCGACGATACTAGCCGGAGGTACTCCGCTTGTGGATGCGTTGTCAATAGCACGTGGTGCCATTTCCAATCGATATGTGTCGGTCGGAGTTGCCGCTGCGGTCGGTGAAATTCGCGAAGGGACGACCCTAGCCGCAGCACTCGACCGTCCCAAAGTGTTTCCCAAATTGGCGGTGGAGATGCTGTCGGTCGGAGAAGAGACCGGATCGCTACCCGCGATGTTGCATGACGTGGCTGAATTCTATGAAGGGGACCTGGATCTCCGCCTTACGCAACTGACAACGTGGATTGAACCGGCACTCCTTCTGATTATGGGGGTCTTAGTCGGCGCGATCGTAATTATCATGTATTTGCCTGTGTTCCAAATGGCTGGGGCGGTATAGCGCTGAATGCCGCGGTTCGGCTCGCGCTCGTGTGTAAGGACAACGAGAAGACTATGGGACGGACTGTGACACGGCCAACATTGACGGATGTTTTCGTACGGCAGGGGATTCTGCCGAAACAGACAATTGACCAAGTGCTCAGCAGACTGAATGGTGTCACGGCAGCCCTTGGTGAAACATTGGTGAGTGAGGGGATTATTTCTGAGGATCAGCTGGCTTGTGCATTGGCAGCCCAGTTTGATTTGCCCTGTGATCTTCTGACCGAGTTCAGGGTTGATCAGTCATTTTATGACTCCATGTCGGTAAAACTCATGCAGCGACATCCGTTCATACCGATTGCCGAGCACGAAGGGCGGCTGACTATTGCCATCTCCGATCCCCAGAACCTCCTGGCATTGGATGAGCTCGAGCTACTCTTGGGGCGC
>DATDFW010000240.1:0-3665 GCA_036522375.1 Nitrospiraceae bacterium | reverse complement strand
GCTGACGCCCGCCTCGTGCAGGAGCCGCACTTGTGCGCGCGAGAGATTGGACTTTACTTCGTAGAAGATTTGCAACGACCGTTTGGCGCGAGCGAGCGCCGGCAGCATATCGTTGAAGTACTTCATGTCAAGAATATTGTCTACGACTTCCACATTGATCATCTGCCACCGATCGACGAGGTGCTCGAGTTCGTCGAGAGCGCGCCGCGGACTCTTACTGCGGAATGCCATGGTCCCACCATTCAATCCGCAAAATGTGCAGTGAGACTTCGCACCCCACCAGCAGCCGCGGGATGTCTCAAAAAGAAGCGTCGGCGAAACAGGGGCCGAGACTGTGCACTGTTGAAGATCGTGGAAGTAGTCGCTGAAGTCGGGCACCGGCAGCGCGTCCATGTCGCGGATCATCTCGGCGGCGCCCGTCGAAACAGACTGCTTGTTACGATCGCGATACACGATACCGGGAATAGGTTTGACTCTTCCGTTCATCGGCGTGTGGCCCAGGACGCGTCGCACGAGCGCAGGGAAACTCTGCTCCGACTCACCAGAACACACGTAGTCGACAAACGGAAACTTGCGGTGTAGTTCCTGGCCCATTTCGCCTTCCCAGTTTGCGCCGCCGAACACGATCGAGACTTTCGGATACTTCTGTTTGAGGCGTTTGGCGAGAGCCAGCGAGGAGATGTTCTGTTCGAAGGTGGAGGTGAAACCCACGACTGCGTAGTCGTCCCAGGGAACGCTATTCAAACAATGGTCCATGAAATGAGGAACCATCGAACGAATGCGGAGAATTCTGGCAATGTCTGCTTCGGAGAGGTGCCAGGCGTCTCTCAGAACATCCTGGATATATGTTCCCTCCGAATCGTATCGTTCACCATACAGGGCCTGAGTGAAGGTCCAGTCGCCTGCAAAAGCTGTGTAAGGAAGTTCGTAGCAAATCCATTGGTAGTCTGGCTGGCCGATAAACTCTGCGAACGAAAATGCAAGATAGCGCACATCGCACGCGTAACCTGACTCCACGAGTCGAGCCTTCAACAAACTCAGTCCAAGCGACGGGCGTTCCAAGGCTCCCATCGGCATGCTGAGGAGAAGAACCTTCTTCATGACATTGGCTCCCTGCCTAAAAGTTTTCCGATTGATCGATTAGAAGCGAGCAATGCCACAACCGTAGTTGTTGCGGCATTGCTCACTTGTGTTGGACCTACTCAACGGTCAGGTCCGAGTTAATGATCAGATCGCTCAACGTTTCGACATCGTCGGCCGAGAGGGCGGTTTGGCCGCTTGGGGTTTGGGCACCAGATCCCTCACCGGCTTCTCCCGCCGCCGGCGTCGGAGTTGCTATCACCGGGCCGGGATTTACGATTGGTGCGATTGGCTTGATTGGCTGGATCGGTACGATCGGACCAGGCTTGATAGGCTGCACAACAATCGGAGGCTGTATCGGAGGCAGGACCGGACCCGTAACGATTGGCGTCGTAATGATCGGAGGCGCGATCGGAGGCGCCGGAGCCGTGATAATGGGCGCCGTAATAATCGGCCCCGTGATCGGCGGCAGGATGGGGCCGAGACAAGTCACCTTGGCGACCATTACTGCCTTATGCGCGTCAACCAGGCCGGATCCCGTCGCGATATCAACACCCGCTGTGGCTGTATAGCCGGCCGGAAATATCGGCGTGCCTTGAACGGGATTTGATGAGCCCGTCGTGACGTCGCGGGCTGTGTTCTTCATGATGTTACGAACCTGCACCGGGCTAAGACCGGGACAGGCCTGCTTGATCAGCGCAGCGACGCCCGCGAGTTGCGGAGCAGCAGCGGACGTACCACTGAAGGCTCCCCATCCGTCGTTGTTGGTTGTTTCGTCACCATTCGGATGTGTTCCTCCTTGCAATCCTCCTGAGACGTTAAATGGCGTGGAGTCGATTGAATCGCCGGGTTCGATGGGAAGCATGATGTAGATTGCCTTCGGTTTCATTCCCACCAATCCACAGAGGTCAGGACATGCCCTTCCGGGATAGACGTTGCCAGGGTAGCTGCTCGCATAGTTTGAAGCTTGCAGACTCTCGTCGGGATTCATGAAAACCCCGCCAGCGGAGATCACGTCGGGATGCATTCCGGGAAATCCGTAGTGACCATTACCTGCTGAGAAGACAACGATGATTCCCGCAGCTACGGCGGCAGCGATTGCCGCAGCCAGCGTCTGGTCGGCGGCACTTAATGGTCCACTCGGGTGATGGCTGCCCCAACTGCACGTGATGATATGTGGGTTCAGACCAGCGGCGGCATTGAAGGCGCCGGTGGAATTCGCAAAGTTGATTTTTACCGGCATGAAATCAATATCCGGAGCGTTGGCAAAGATATTTGCTGACTCGCCTGTTCCATGGCCACTTTCATCCCTGAGTGGATTCGCCGCTCCAGGGCCGAGCACCACTGGAGCCGCCTTGTAGCCGCGACCGACGAAGTAAGGATGCTTGAACCAACCACTGTCGACCATCGCCACCTTAATGCCTTTACCTGTTATACCCGCGCGGTGCGCGCGATCGGCGTTGCAGGCCAATGAAACATCGCCAGGCACGCGCAGGTGCCAGTATGACTTGGTCGGCGCAAACATCGACGCTGCCATCGGGTAACGAGGTTCCTCGAGCGCGATGCCCTCGATTGCATCTGCGAAATTGGTTCCATCAGTCTGAACCAATCCCGACAGGCTCGTGTCAGGGCTGTCTAAGAACTGGCCGACATCCTTCTTGGCCCCTCCTTTAATCACCGGTCGGTCTTCCACCACGATGTCGGTCTTAAAAGCGCGCCGGAATTGAGCGGGAGTACCGGCGAAGTTGATCGTCAGCGGCGATATTTGCAGGATTTCAAAGCCCGCTTCGTTCAAGCGAGCCACTGCTGCATCGACAACCTCTTTTTCCGAAAAGAAGTTGCTAACCGTCTCAGCTTGAATCTGCGATTGTCCTTCAAACATTGAAACGCCACTAATTGACCGAGGGGAGGCTTGAGCGAAGATCCTGCTGGGTAGGGGGTCCTTGCTGAGCGAGCTCTTGACTGTCCGGGCCTTTGCGGTCCCAGTCTTAGAGGCAGCCTTTTTTGATTTTGTTTTTCTGGTCGTCATGCGTGATTCCTCCGAGGTTGATGTTTAGACTGATAGCGGGACCTTGTTGGGCCACCGGATGAGGTGAAGGGTCAGAAGAAGAGCGCTCCCGCCACTCAGTTACGTGGCGATGCGAAGGATGAGACGTTTCCGGGATACGAGCAGGGTGGAAACTTTCGAGGCATTTCAATCGTCTTCTTTCTTCACAATTAGACTTTCAAAGTTAATGGCAAAACATGCGATTTCGTTTCTGGGCGGTGTTTTGGTTTTGTTTACGTGGACCGGACTTGGACCGTGCGTCGCCCGATCTGAGCCGCTGAGTGCCGGCTTCGCCGCCCGATGTGAGGCAGGGCTCTGCCCTGCCGGTCAACCTTCGGTTCGGGCTTAGCGCCTTAAGTTCTGGGCCATAGGCCGCACCAGGGGCATAGCCCCGACTTCTAATAGAGCTCCGACGGCAGGGCAGAGCCCTGCCTCACATCGGGCGGCGCAGCCGATCATCGCGCCCTCGAAGCCAATCATCGCGCCGCGTAATCGCTGCCTCACATCAGGTGGTGAAGCCGCAATGGCGGGGTGTCTT
>DATDFW010000239.1:0-2327 GCA_036522375.1 Nitrospiraceae bacterium | reverse complement strand
AGTGGTTCGACGAAGGCAACAGCATGGACTTGAAATGGTCGTTGATGGCGCAGGGTATACACAGTGGCCCAGAGATGAAAGAGTACGACCCCGATCAACGCGATCGACGCGACCCAGAGGGCGAGCGCCACATTCGGGCTTCTTGCGCCCACCACCATATCGCCGATGTCCTCGGGGAAGTGCACGACAACCACCAACGTGAGATGCACCAGCGTGTAGACGACCAAGGTCATCAATCCGATAAAGTGGAGACTGCGTGCGGCTTGGCGCCCGCCAAAGAGTCTGGGATACCAGGGGTAGCGGGCGATGAGTGCCGGCGACATACAGAGTCCCGTCAGGATCATCAAGGGAGCCACGAGAAAGACCACCGCGGCATAGGTGAGTTGTTGCAAGGGATCATACGGGTGAAACGCGCTGTCCGGCGGGATCTGAAACTTGGCATACGTCAGGAGGCTCTCCCAGGCTTGGGGGATAATCGTCCAGCTGGTGGGAAGCAGCCGTCGCCATTGGCCGGTGACACCCAGCAAGATCATATAGGTGAGGCCGTTCAGGACCCACACCGGAACAATCAGAAAATGCCAGTTCCGTGAGGCTCCCAAATTATGGTGCCCACCGGGGAGGGCAACGAGGGAGTTGATGTGCTCTGCCTCATCCATGGAGGTCCAGAGGCGATCTGTCGGCATCACTTTCTTGCCAAATTTGATCCATTCGCTCCCGGGCGTGGTGTCATCGTTCCAGTAGAGTTTCGGATGGTCCGCAAGGATCTGTACACCGCTGCGCATTAATACAAAGATGCAGAACAGATTGATGAAATGGTTGATCCGCAGCCAGAGAGGAAATCCTAACAACTCCTGCTCCATCCATCTCTCCTTGTGGGGGCCGATGAGCGATCCATCGATAAGTTGTCAGGATGACGGTCCAACTAGCGCATACCAACAGGACGAGGATCATTAAGATGATCAGCTGTGATCCGCAATGTCGTGGTGCCTACTTGTCAGCACGATGGGCGGAGAGTCTACCTTCCGCAGTCTCTTTTGTGCCCCAAAACTTCTCTTCATCATCATTCTTCATGTTTTATTCATTCTTCGTGTTCGACTCTTCCGGGGTAAGCGTGTGCGTTGACTGATCTTGGTGAGCGCGGCACCTTTGTGCATAGCCATGTGGTCGGTCTTGTCGCTCTTGTCCAAATATTGCGGTTCCTCCTTCGAGGCGTAGACAATATAGGTCTTAACCTTGATGGCGGAGGTGACCTTCTTCTTGATCGTTCCCTGGACGTGACCCGCTTCCGAGCTCACATGATCTCCAGTATATGCCGGTGTCCTTGGCCATATCGCCAAGAATTAGGCTGTCTTCTTTTCGAGTAACACCAGCACCTGCTTGCATACGTTGTCCACGGTGAAGCCATATTCGTGCATGACCACAGGCCCGGGAGCCGACGCGCCAAACCGATCCACCCCGATCACGCTCCCCTCCTCCCCCACGTACCGGTGCCATCCCTGCGATACACCCGCTTCAACGGCGACCCGCGCATGGACCGACGGGAGTAACACCGAGTCGCGATACTCGCGAGATTGAATCTCAAACAATTCCCAGCTCGGCATCGATACGAGCCGCACAGCGATGTGCTGCTCCTGCAACACTCGTCGCGCCGCTACAATGAGGCCGACCTCCGATCCGCTGGCGATTAAAATCACGTGCGGGTGGCCCTGCGGCGCATCGGCCAGGATGTATGCCCCGCGACGGAGACCGTCCTCCGATGCAAAATCAGACCGATTGAGCGTCGGCACATGTTGCCGTGTCAGGATCAAGGCCACCGGCCGGTCCCGCGTTTCGATCGCCACCCGCCATGCCACGGCCGTCTCGTTGGCGTCAGCTGGCCGAATGACCATCAGCTGCGGAATTGCCCGCAGACTGGCGACCTGCTCCACGGCTTGGTGGGTCGGGCCATCCTCACCCAGCGCGAGACTGTCATGCGTGAATACATACACTACCTGGATTCCCATCAACGCAGCGAGTCGAATCGGCGGACGCATATAATCCGAGAACGTCAGAAAGGTCGATCCAAACGGAATGATGCCTCCATGCGTAGCCAGGCCGTTCAAGATCGCCCCCATCGCATGCTCGCGAACCCCAAACTGCAGATTGCGGCCGGCATAACTCCAGCCGCCACCGGCTGACCCTTGGACATCGCCAACCTCCATGGCGGAATTCTCAAAGTTGCCCGCATCGTTCAGCTCCGTGTACGTGGACGGATTCAAGTCGGCCGAGCCGCCGATCAGACCAGGAAGTGTCCGGCTGATGGCTTCCATGACTTTTCCCGAAGCGAC
>DATDFW010000238.1:0-4924 GCA_036522375.1 Nitrospiraceae bacterium | reverse complement strand
AAGATCGCGGAGCAGGCTGGCGAGGACTTGACGCAGGTTGTGTTTCGCCAAGGAGTTCGCCGCTTTCTAGTCAAGCCGGTAGAATTTGCTCAGATCAATCATGTGCTCCGGTCGGGTCTCAACGCATCGGCGCAGATGTGGCATCTTCCATCACACATTCAACAATCAGCGATCGAAGGGTAATTGAGAGCATGTTGCAGCATAACGATGTAATTGAAGGCAATGAGCGGATGCGTTGTCATCGTTGCCGTGGATTCATGTGTCCTGTAGATCTCCTCGAAAGGGCAAGCGACAGCGGGCACGACGGTGTTCTGGCGTGGCGATGCGTGGCCTGTGGCGAGATCATCGACCGTGTGATCGTTCAGAATCGTATTCGCCCGAGGGACCGGCGATGTGTCAGAGGACACAAGAAGTCTCGTCAATCGGTCCGCACGATTTCGGTCCAATAGAGATGGCATGCATATGGGGCATTCGGGCCTCACGCTCGAGGAGGGCGCCATGGATGATTTTGTGCCGATATGTTGTTTTTGCCTGAGGGTTCGAGATGATCAGAAGATGGAAGTCGGCGAAGGTCTTTGGGTCGATCTGAGCACATATGCTAAAAGCCGGCAGCTCCCGCTCAGTCATAGCTTCGTCTTTACTCACGGCTATTGCCCTGATTGCGTCGCACATTTCGACGAACGTCTGGCGGCCTATCGTCCGACGAAAGCCTGGGGGTCATTCAAAGAGGTGGGTGAAGTGCCTCAGTGCTGAAACAGCGGAAGACCGTCTGCTATGGAACGCGTTTGATAAGCGAAGGAGAAGTTGTTATGCCCACGAAGATGCGGTCAGGCTCACGGCCAGCACAGCGTACCACTCGAAATCCGGCCGAACCACGGAGCCCTGAGTCCACCACTACCGGCCAGACTGATGAACGTGCTCAACAATTCTACGCGCGTATCTCCGAACGAGCCTACGCGTTGTATGAGCAGCATGGTCGAAGGGATGGCCATGCCCTTGATGACTGGTTGGAGGCGGAACGACAGGTGGTCAATGAAAATTTGTAGCGGGATGTTGAAACGAGCACAACCCTGCCGTATTCGATGCATCTCGGCCGGACAGCCAGATGGAGAAATGTCTCGATACCCTATAATGGTGCTCTTACGAAACGTGGCGTCGCAGGAATAGTGGTTCGGTGTCGTCGGGATAATTGGGTCGATCGAGGGTTGTGCAGAAAACTAGGGTAAAGATCGCCGGTGAGGGCCCTACGACGGGTGGTCAAAAAGAAGATACATGTTGTCAAGACCGTATATTCGCATCAGAGAAGTTATTCGACTTCGTAAACCATGTGAAGGAGTCTCAACGCGACATGAGCAATGGAAAGGTTCAGTCGGAAGGACCGGGAATCGTGGTGCTTTCTCAAGTGCTGGAAATTCTGCACATGAATCGTCAAGCGGTCAAGTTGGCGAGCCTGCTTCATCCGGTCAAGCCGGACAGTCAACCGCCAAACAATGGAGTGGGGGGCCTTCCTCCACCATTGACCGACCTGGCGGGTAAAATCCTGGAGTTGCTTCGGAGCCGCCATCAGAGGAGCGAGAAGGGGCAGGTTGAGATCCGGCATTCTGCGAATGAATCCGATGTGCCGGTGCATATCCGCGGAGTGGGTGTGCCGGATAAGGATGGAGTGGAACAGGTGCGCATCGTGCTGATCCTCACAGAAGCAAACGCCAACCACTCACTTAAAGCATCATCAGAGTAATGGCAGGTTGGTTTGATTCGACGCTGACCCTAGAAGAGTGACCCTAGAAGAGATGGACGGCAGTATCCCGTCGACGTCCTGGAGTAAACCAACCGGCGAGTGAGTGGCGAGAAGGGCACAGCGAAGATTCTCGACATTGATCCCATCACATTCGAAGCCCGATGAAAAACTCCTGAAGCGTGAGATGTAAGAGGTCGATCGTGACTGGTATGTATCTCTCGTCCTTTCCTGTCTTCAGCTTTATCAGCCAAGAGTCCCCATGATGTTAGGAATGGATCCTCGAGGTCCTTTTGACTCTTCCTGTTGAACCCGGCGAGCGCTACTGTTCACCTCATGTATGTATGATCGTTCCTGTGTGGCTCAATTGTGCAGGCATTACCATTGCTGAATGTGAACGGCAGCGCGGTCTCCAAGCACACAAATTTGTGATGATGATTGAATGGATGGAGACGTTTGCCCGGCATCGGCACCGGCTGACGGGGATAGTGCCATCCGGAATCTTGACGTGGAGGTGTTAGGCACACTACACTTAGGAAATACTGGTATTTAAGGAGGAGCTTTATGGCTGAACTGCGGGCGCTCAATAGCGGGAAAAAGTCGTCGACAGTGAAGGATTCGGCTGCATTGACCACACAGTTGGCGGCCGGTTTGGAAAAGATTGGCCTTGCGATGAAAAGCCGGACGTGGCGGCGCGAAGGCCGAGCCGGACTTGGTCCATTGCAGCGGCAGGTTCTCACACTGCTTCAGTCCAAGCCTGAGCAACGCGCGACGGTCTCCACCGTGGCGAATGAGTTGTCCGTCAGGCTTCCGACTGCTTCGGAGGTCATCGCGACACTTGAACGGAAGCAGTTGGTTCGGCGGCGCCGAGATATGAGTGATAGGCGGATTGTGGTTGCACAATTGACGGCCAAAGGAAATCGGTCCTGCACACCCTCTTCCCGTATGCCCGATCGATTAGCAACAGCGACAGCGGCGCTTTCTGCTCCGGAGCAGGTTGTTCTCCTCACATCGTTGGTGAAGATGATTCGCAGCCTCCAAGAACAGGGTGAGATTTCTGCTACGAGAATGTGTGTGTCCTGTCGCCACTTTCATCCCAATCAACATGCCAATTCCGATCGGCCGCATCACTGTGACTATCTGAAAATTCCGTTTGGTGATGGGTCGCTTCGTCTGAACTGTCAGGTGTATGAACCAGCTTCGACCGCACAAGTGAATGAGACTTGGGCAAACTTTACTGGATCTCGCACTGCCTAGGATCCGTGTCTCCAGCTGATTTGGCAGAAGAGGTTTCAAGAGCCTTGTAGGGAAGGAGGGGAGTCATGAGTGGAGGAAAGACCACCATTCTCTTCAAGAGAGCCTCGATCCGTCCATCAGAAGATGAATGGCTCGGGCCCGAATCCCATATGCCGAATTTGAATAAGCAACTTCGACGTCGCGAACCGAGGAGAATGGGTTCCTCTTCTGGTTGGATAGTCGGTGCCATGTTTGCGGCGGGTGTGGCAGCCGGATGTCTGGCTATGGGCCTCTTCGACCGGCGGAATCGGAACCGCTAAGAATTAGGATGTTGAAAAAATTTGCCAAGCTCTCAATGGCTTGACGAGCAGGCCCAGCTCGACAGTTCCGATCCTCTGTGTCTTGTCTCTCTCCTTTCAGCCAGTCTTGCGCGGCTATCCTGAAGTCAGGTGCTCCCACCCCGCTCACAAGCAATGGCAGCATCGATTCTCCATAGCCTTCCCACTCCCTGCTGCCTTCAGCGCGGTCCATTTTTATATAAGAGGTGATCGGCTTCGATCTGAGTGAGCAGATCGTCCAGTGCGGCCTGGACCGTTTCTTCAATGGGGGTCTGATCCGAAGCCGTGATCCACCGAACGCTCGACCCAATCGCATCTTTTTCCACTAGATAGGACTTGATTGGGGGCTTTCCCGAAGGACCAAGGGCTGATTCCAGACGCAGACTATATCGGTAATTGCCGCTGGATCGCATGGTCAGCCAGGCTTTGATGGTCAGTGTGAGACCGGCCGGTTTGTCGCTAACCGATGAAAACGTCTGACGCGATTGGATGTAGGCGATCGTGGCGGAACGAAGATCCTGTGCCGGCCACTCAAGCAAGGTAATGCCCTGTCTGTGGTCGGCTCCTTTCAATGCGAGAAAGGGGACGATTACTTGTACTGATTGTCCGATCGTGATGGGCGAGACTGCTGGAGGAGCGGGGGTGACCTGAATCCGGTGCACACAACCCCAGCTGAACAACAAGAGCGTGCCGAGGAGTACACGAGAGGATTGATGCAGAACACGACTGCCGTTCACGGATTTGTCGTTGTCGAGGTGGGCGGATTGAGCATATCCAGATCCTTCATGGCGCGCAGGGCTTGCTCTCGATATGGTCGGTCCGCAGCATTCGTATAGGTGTCGATCACCCGTTGATAGGTGGCGCGGGCTTGGGAGTACTGGCGCTTGATGGTGAAGTATTGGCCCAACGCGAGCCAGTTGGTCACCGCAGCTTCGTTGGCGGTGTTCATTAAGGCAAATTCCCTCTCGACCGACGTCGTGCCTTGTTGGCTGGCCCGCTTCCTGACAGTGGCTCCCATCTCACTTGCCATCGCTTCTATCTGTTCATTGCTCCGGATCGCGGATTCCACTCGATTGGTTTTCAGGTGGTCATAGAACGCCTCGGCATGATTCTTAATCATGTTTGCTCGTTCCTGGTAGGTATCGTGGGCACAACTCGCCAGTATCAGGCAGCAGGCGATGGCCACCATGGATCGGTACGATGCAAATCGAAACCTTGGCATGAAGCATACTCCTAGAGTTCTTACGAGGTGAGACTCCAATGCGGTGGAAATAAATCATCCTACCGAATTCGAAGAAGAAACGCGACTGGAGCCGGGCAGCCTCGCGCATCCTCTAGTGACACCTGAGTCTCAAGTATGGTAAGAGTCGAGGTCATTTGTAGCCTGTGCTTCGTCCCCATCGTCTAGCCTGGCCTAGGACATTGCCCTTTCAAGGCAGTAACACGGGTTCAAATCCCGTTGGGGACACCAGTACTTACGCGATTCCCGAAAAATAACGTGACTCCAGCGTGACACGGACATCTGTGGATAGCGCGAGATCCCTCGGCTGATCGGCACGACAGTGCTCTAAGGCCTCGATCCCGGCGCGCAGATGACTCGGCGCCAGATGCGCAT
>DATDFW010000237.1:0-3953 GCA_036522375.1 Nitrospiraceae bacterium | reverse complement strand
TAAGACTGAACGCCTCTCCTTTACTTATATGGATAAGGCCCACGGAAAAGGAGTGACTGGGGATGATCTAGGCTCAATGTACTGGGGCGGGCTTAACACGATGCTGTTTGCGGGAATTCCAGATGAGCAACTCAATGGCTTCCGAGAACGCATGGATACTTGGCAACGGACGCTCACTGAAACAACCGAGGGGCCATCTCCCGTTCATGTTTTTGTCCTGCCTTGCATCCAATGGTTCTAGCCTCTCGCTCAAGTCTTTGCCTTCTTGCGGAGACGATCGAACCATTCATGCCGCCCTTTCTTCTGGCTATAATCAGGATTTTTGATCTTGATCCACATGTCACATGATCGCCGATCGTGATAGACGCTGGCCCCATGCTTCGCCACGATACCTTCCAGATCGAGCTTGCACACGCGCGCATAGAGCCATCGCCCCTTTCCTTTCAGATGACGGACATAGAGAAGGTGCACGGATCTAGACGGCAGAATCCGTTTCAAGAGGGATTTTCGTCGTAGCAGCGGCAGCGTCCGCAAGTCCTTTCTATCGAGCCACAACAGATCAAAAGCGAAATAACGGACTGGATGACGTCCTCGCTGCATCATCGAGGCAAAGACCGTTCGCCCCTCGGGATCGGCCACGACTAATTCTCCGTCCAGGATGGCGGTCCTTGCCTTCACCTCTTGAGCTAATGCCTCCCCAAGCGTCCGGAATACCGAGAGTGTCTGGTGTTTGCGCGACACAAAGCGGCATGTGCCATGTTCGATCACCGCTCAGGCTCGAAAGCCATCGTGTTTAATTTCATAGATCCAGTCGGGATCGTCGAACGGCTCGGTCGGCCGGCGGAGTGGGACGGTCAAGGGAGCTTCATGGACCATTGTGGCGGTCATGGCAGGAGGAGAAGAACTAGGAAAGCCCCAAGTCTGGTCTTGTCGCGCGCTCTCACAGCAATTGAGCTGATACTGCGTCCAGCAACTCTTGGAGCTCGAACGGCTTCTTGAGCATCGCATTGGCCCCAACCTGCATGGCCGTTTTGAACATGTCCTCGCTCGGTGCGCCGCCTGACATCCCAATGATCTTGCAGTTGGGTTGGGCCATGTGAAGCAGTTCGATGACTTCCAAGCCGTCCATATCCATCATAAACAGGTCGACGAGAGCCAGATCCACATCCCGCTGACCCGAGACCTGGAGGCCTTGGCGCCCACTGTCTGCGGTCAGGACATGGTGCCCTCCGGCCTCGAGGGCGGTCTGACACAACCGCCGCATCTGTTCATCGTCATCAATAAGTAAAATGGTCGCCATCGTGATCCAGTACCCATTTCTGACTGCGCTCAGTCTGAAGGTTATGGATCATGTTTAGGTAGGATGGCGAAGAAAGGGTACTGGCGTAAGAGCCAGGTGACGAGGCGCCGATGGTCAAGCCCGAGCACATAGGGCCGAAAGATGGCGATTACGTAAGTCGAAGCCTACCTGATGCGTAAGTCAATGCGTCCGTAGCGCAAATTCACACCATCAGGTACTCTCAGTCCAGAGCGGGGGCGTGACGTATGAGTACGACAGTGCTCTATGAGGGGTATGCGATCCAATCGACCCCTCACTACTCTTCGGAATGGGAGAAATGGCAGCTCTGCGTTGTGATCGCCATTCGGTCGCACGGCCGGGTCAAACCTCGTTAGTTCTCCTCCGAGGTCTTCTATGCAACGGAGCAGGAGGCCGAGCGTCACGGGATTGACCTGGGCCAACGCATCATTGATGGGAAGGTGGAGGGCCTCTCCGTAGCCTACATGAAGCGGGGAAATCGGCGGGCCGCGCCACGCTTTCATGGGCCATTTCAGACCACGGTTTCCGGTCCCACGAAGATTGAAGAAATAGGCGTCATGATCGATCTCTCGGCAGGGGGTTGCCAGATTCACAGTCCGCGACCCTTGGCGCCAGGTGGTTTAGTGAAGTTATGCATTTCGGTGCCGGGCTTCGAGTTGCCCATTCTGATTGAGGGGGCTCGGGTGCAGTGGGTGAGTGGCTTGAACGTGGGGCTCGCGTTTGTCCGGATCAATCGAACAGAACAACAATGGCTCGAGCGCGTCATCGCGGATCTCAGAATACGTGGAACCGATAAAACCACCTGAACGTACACCCCGCTCTCTGGTGCATGGCATTGTTTGTGATGTCAATTATCTCGGCTTGAGGAGGGTTGGAGCTTATCACTCACTCATCTGATGAAGAGTAAATCTACGACCGGCTAGGCTTGCGGCCGGATTGCGCGTCCCGTCCGTAACTGGCTGAAATTCCACCAGCCCTAGACAACCAGCATTCCTTTGATATTCTTTGTCCAAGAAGAGACGGGCCTGGCAGCACTGTGAGGGATCGTGGCCAAAGTTCTCGTCATCGATGATGAGCCGGGCATCCGAGATCTTCTCGATATCCTTCTGAGTCGAAAGGGGTATGCCGTGATCCTGGCCGATGGTGGTCGGAAGGGGCTGGAACTCTTTCGCCGCGAACACCCCGATGTCGTGGTGCTCGATCTCAAAATGCCGGAGATGGATGGGATGGCGGTCTTACACCAAATCCACCAGCTCAAACCGGGCCACCCGGTCATCATTTTGACGGGGGCGGGACTTCCAGAGGCAGAAGAGCAGCTCCGGGTGTGTGGCGTCAGCGCATATGTGGAAAAAGAATTTTCACTGCATCGGCTGGGAGATGCGTTAAAACGTGCCCTGGCCACATCTCAGTCAGCCTCGTTGCCTACATCATGACACGCACTCAAGCTGCGGCCTTACACGCGAAGTGGAAACAGCTGCCTGATCCACCCCTCTGCGAACATCTGGAGCAGGAGATGGAACACACGGAGAACGGCTATTTAACGGGGAACTATCACTGTCTTGTGTGCGGTGAATCGGTGACCCACTCGTCCTCCCTTTCGGACTGACTTCCCGACCACCCCATCATTTCCACGTCGTCCGGATTCCGCGCCTGCACCGCTGGTCTTGACTGTTCTAGCCGCAGTCGGCAGGGAGGTGATGGACCACGCCAGCCCCCGCGGAAGATCCAGGATTGTCCTGACCCGAAAAATGCTCGCCCATACCTCCTTGGAGCTAACCCCTCCGAGTCTTCCCTTCCCATGTGCTCGTGATAGCCTCTTCTCAATGGCAAAAGTGGCCGCGACGTACCCGTATGCACCATAAAGTGAGAGGGAGGCCGAAATGAAGAACAGGAGTTTGAGCACTCAGGCTTGCTGCATCCTTGGTCTCGTCCTAGTCTCAGGCTGCGCAAGCGCGATACCAGCTCCTACAGCCTCCATTGGACTCGCCACAAGTCAGGACCAGGCCACGATTCAAGCTTTACAGAAACGACTTCAGGGGCGGGAGCGGACCATTGCCAGACAGAACACCCAGATTGAGGTCTTGTCCAGTCAGTTGGAGGCCTTGAAGCACATCGATCAGGACACCAGACTGCAGCGGCGGCCCGTGCGGAATTTGATGAACGCTGAGCCCTAGCTGTGATGAGGAGAGCCGACGTATTCTCTGTTTCCACGACATAGGGAGGAGGTCATACTATGGAATGCAGACGATGCTTAGGCAGGATGGCGGAAGAGCAGTTTTTTGACTTGGAGGGGACTCAGGGCTTCATGTGGATGAAAGGCTGGCGGTGCCGGACCTGCGGCTATGCGGTCGATCCTCTGAGAGAGGCCAACCGCCACCTGTCTGAAGCCATGGTGGGCGCATGATCGTGGGATCTGGGGTACCCGTACTGACCCGAAGCGATCCGACCTGGAAGGAACCAACAGGAGCGTTTCGTACGATGGCGACCATTCTCATCATCGATGACGAGGAGCCCATCCGTGCACTCCTTCGCTTCGCCCTTGAAGCGGCAGGGTATGAGGTGATTGAGGCTCCCAACGGTCGCCAGGGGCTTGCCCTGTACCGCCGCAGACCGACGGACTTGATCATTACCGACC
>DATDFW010000236.1:0-4662 GCA_036522375.1 Nitrospiraceae bacterium | reverse complement strand
AAGGCATCGACCCTGTGGTCCGACTTGATCAAGCCGTCTTCTGTAAACCAGGTCCTCCCCGAGGTGGAAGACAGAATGTCATTAATCGTTTCGGTGATGCTGCAACCCGACAATGTGAGGATAAGCCCGACGGCAGAGGAGAGAGAAGTCAGAAAGTATCGTGGTCGTGTCATGGCTACCTCCTAGAAAGTGAATTGACCAGCAGGAGACGTGGCCCAAGTTGATCACCTACTGTAGAGCAGCCCAGCGGCATGATCAAGTCAGGTCGAATCAGTTTAGACAGGAATAGCGAGCAGGGGACAGCGGGCGCGGCGGACCACCCGTTCGGTCGTGCTTCCGCGAAGGAGGTCGAGTAGATTTGTATGTCCCTCGGTCGTCATGACAATCAGATCCGCATCGAAATCCGCTCCGGCCACTGAAATCCATTCGACGGGATCGCCCTTGGCGACGAACATGTTCCACGACCAGCCGGGGCGATCAGGATGGGTAAATTTCGGGAGGTCGGTTTCCTTTCCAACATGAACCAGTTCGAACAAGACCGTCTCGCTGCCCAGCGTGCTCGCCAGGTCTGCAGCGAGATCGATGGCTGGTTGCGGAGGCGGCGTATGAGCGATCGGGATCAACACTCGGGCTAGGTTCGTTCTGCCTGTCTCCGCTGAGACAAATCCTTCGACTCCGGACGGGACAAAGAGCGTTTTGGCATGGGTGCCGCGAGCCAAAGGCTCGGCAACCCCCGGGTGGGTCAGGCGAGTAAGGCCTTCATGCTGGTGTGTAGACAGCACAAGTAGTTCTGTCGGATGGGTTGTCAATTGTCGGAGGAGGGCCTCTGTCGTATTGTCTGCAACGGCGCGGGCACGTTTGATCTGGACTCCCAATTTCGCGACATCATCCTTTGAGCTGCCTTCCGGCAGAATTCCCCAGCGCGCCAGGAGAGGTCGGATGCGAGGAAAATCCTCGAAGTTTTTTCGCTCGATCGTTGGGTCGATGTGCATCATTGTCAGCTCTCCCTGCACGAGCAAGGCGAGCTTTACGGCATGGGCGAATGCCGCCGTGTCTGCGGCGGAGAAATCAGTGGGATGAAAGATCCGGCGGAGCGGGAGCATCAATAGGTCGATCGTTGTTTCATGGCTGGCGAGCCAGCATCCGCAATTGTTCGCGCCGGGCTTCAGGACCGGACGTTAAGAACGTCTTGAACGCCTCCTGCGCGTTTGCGCGAAAGACTGCTTGCTGGTTGTTCGGCAGCCCCAAGAGGGTGCCAAGCGATGTCGCATATTCACCCTGTCCTCGCGCCAAGTCCTGTTCCACATTCATGTGGTTCAAGGTCAGGAAAGCCGTGAGCTTATGGTCAGGGTGCAAGAGGCCGTCTTCGGTGAACCAGCTGCGACCGGAGGTCGTGCCGGTAATGTTCGAGATGGTATCTGTGGTTTCTTTAATCGTGGCTTTAAGTGTGCAGCCTGACGCGACCAGCATGAGCAACGGAATGGCCAAAACTGTGATCCGTTTCATGATGTACCCTCCTCGGTATGGCCGGCTCTCTCCATGGTTGACCGGTTCCACTATATCACAAGCCAATTACAGTTCTGCTAGATGTGTGCCGATAGAGAGCTGCACGATGCGCTGTATGAGTCTATTCATCGTGGAGACGCCTCAATGTCCGCTCAAGCTCTGGCCCAAGTCGAGTCTCAACAGGTGTTTCCCATTTCATTTGATACAGCTACCCCGGGTGTGGCGCCTTCGGCTGTTGCGGCGATCCCGCAATCGTCATCAGGTACCACGGCGCCCACCCAGCCTTTGTCCCTTCTTGTTTGCGCGGGCGCAGGATGCGTCGCAATCGAAGTCTCTCGTGCAGCAAGTCTTGGACGCACTGGACGCATCGAAGGTTGAATCGCAAAAGGTTCATAAATATCTACCCGACTTCTTTCAGAAACTGCGCGAGGATCTGCGCGTTCATCGTGAACAGACGCTTCAGACTCCCACGGGCGGCCCATTAGAGTCCCCTGCCACTACGGTGAGCAGCGTGCTGTTCGCCTATCAATCGGTGAGTCTGACGTCGGTGGGACTCTCCATTAGAACTTAGAGGGCTTCAGAAACAGGATGCTCAAAAGGCTGTCCAGCAAGGCCGCAGCGAGCGAAGAGGCGAGGAGGTACGTACCGCACTTCGTGGGGCCGTTCGCACGTATAATGGATCCTGGCGAACGGAAAAGCCCCTACCGTGTTTCCCAACTCTGAGGAATTCCCACTCAGGGTTGAGCCTCTGAGCGAAGTGAGAACGCCGCTGGTGGACTTTTTCAGCATCCTGCTAGGGGCAACAGCGTCAGCCCCAAGGCTGGCGTTAAGCAAGACAACGGCAAGGTGTGGTGATTCCACACCTCGCCGTTGTCGTTTTCTGGGCCAATGTTGGTGGAAAGGAGTGGATGGGTTGAAGATCTGGATCTGGACTGAGAAAAAAAATTCCGGGAACCATTGAATAGTCGCCAATTGGCGTCTGGAGCGATATGCTGCCATTGATGCGTCTCTTGCTCTCAGCGAACTGCTCTACATGAACTTCAGGTTATGACGAAGCAAGCTCCTCCGCGGATTTACTGTATTCCAGCGACTGATGCACCGGTGGTGGCCGTGTTTCGTCGGGGGCCGACCAATTGGGCACATATGGGACGGTGGGATCTGGCTGCGGGCCGGTACGAGCCAGGTGCATGGCTCAGTGGGCGCATTTTCCCGAGGCGGTCCGATCTCTCTCCGGATGGGCAGTACCTCTGTTACTTCGCGCACAAGCCTAGTGCCACGTGGGAACATGGCGAGGCGTATGTCGCCATCGCCAAACTTCCCTGGCTCACGGCCCTCCATTCGTTCGCCACCTGCGGCACCTGGACGCGCGGGTATTGCTTCACGCAAGAGGGCGAGAGTGATGACTCACAGGACGCACCGCTTCAGATTCCGTATGGCTTGCGTTCCATTCCGGCTGTTCAATTTGCCAATGAGCGGCGACTCGGCTGGATCGAAGCGTCGGACTCTCCAGTCCGAGACCCTAAAGATGCCTGGGATCAGTATCGCAATGCCCGCATGCGGAAATCGCAGCCGCAAGGCACCCGTGTGTTGTGTGTCGAAAGTGTAGGATGGGCGGGAGGAGAGTTTGGTATGGACCAGGCGGTGGACGGTCTGAGCGTCCGCTACGCGCTGGAATCCAACGGTGACATCGAATTATTAGACGACCTTCAATGGGCGGACTGGAGTCGAGAGGGCTACTTGTTGGTTGCTTTGCGATCCGGGCGGCTACAGATTAGGGATCTTGAAGGCGATCGTCCCACGATCCTCTTCGAAACAGATCTGTCAAATCTTGAACCGAATCCCACGCCCGCGCCCCCATGGGCTCAGCAATGGTAGCGAGTATCCCGGTTTGAGGGAGTATCAGTGGTTGAAACGTGCCTGTGAACGCTCACGGAAGGGATGTGGTGAACTGGGTAGCGTGCCCTCTCCAATCGAGCCGACATTCGTTCCCACACATATGCTTTGAAGAAGACTGCGACATCTGAATGGTGAGAAGGTTTCTGTGCGGAAAAGGTTTAAGAGCTGACGGCGCTCAACGTTGATGCCGCATGATCAGGGTAGGCATGTGTGTCCGTCGATGGCAGGGCTTCGACAAGATCTGTGACTCGTTCACGGACTCCCTGACTATACCGAAGAAACTCTACTCCCACGTGACCATCTTTACACCAGCGGACCACCGATACTTCTACTGCCAGGGGGACTGGCTCCTGAGCCACAGCAATCTGCAGAGCGAGATAGGCTCCTGCATTCAGCGCAATGTCGCTGCGCATTCTGCATCCGGTGGGAGAGAGGTCGAGCAAAACTGCTTCTCCTTCGCCGGTATCGCTTTGGATACTGGCAGGATAAACAACTGGAACTCGAAGACCACATCGCGGTTGCATTGTCATGCTCTCCGTTGCATCACCATAGGCTTCTTTATGAGCCTACTAGTGAGTATCGGCAGAGAGAAGGAAAAACTTAACTCTTGGACTATGGATGTGGGAAGAAGACACAAGCTGAAGTGTGCGGGGATTACGCAGCAATTTTGGCAAGAAGTTTTTTGACTTCGACGTGGGCGAAGATGACATCGGGCTCCCGCTGAAGCGCTTCGTAGTAGCTCCGTTCGAATCCATCTCCTTCCTCCGAAGGACGGATGAGGGCGCGAGCTTCTATCAGAAAGTGCTCCACCTCAACAAGCAATAGCTCGGACTCATCATCCAAGAGTTCATCGATGCGAATGACCAACTGAGATAATGGATGAAGCCAGGTAAACCACGGATCGTTCAATACCAATTGCAGCAGCTGGCTGGTTGATGCGACTCGACCATTGATGCGCTCATAGGTCACTTGTTCCGCCAGGATGAGGGCCTTGTGGAGACTCAAGAGACTGCCACGCATGTCGAGAAGTCTCTTGCGGTGAGGACAAGATTGCTCGGGCGAGATTTTCTGTGATGCCGTCGGCATAAATTAATTTTAGCAGGTTATTAAAAAAATGCTGAGTCTTGAGACTCGATTGGAGTATCGATTTCAGTCATCGGTTGAATATCGGCCTATTCGCCCATGCACTGTAGCAGGCTGTTGAACACATCCGTCAACGTTCTGGAAGGCTAAGGCTCAACATTTACCTTAGCCTCAGCC
>DATDFW010000235.1:0-3027 GCA_036522375.1 Nitrospiraceae bacterium | reverse complement strand
GAGTTCGAGGAATTCTAGTGAGTATGAAGCAGGCTACGTAAGGCCTGCCTGGTTGTCCGGTTTCTTTCGTTGTTCGAAGCGCACGAACAGTACAGTGGGGCTGGTTCAGCATCTGCCACCGGATGCACTTCAAATGACCAGATGCACCGAATCATCGGCTCAAGCTTCGATGGGAAAAGGCCGACAACATACAAACGGGCAGAGTCGGGATTGACACGCCAGTCTTATACATCGGAGACCTGATGCCATCGATTCTTATTATTGACGACGATGAGAGCCTCCGTGACGGCCTACGCCGGACCTTGCACAAGGAAGGTTACACCATCATGGAAGCGAGTGATGGCGGGCGAGCGCTGAAACAGCTTGAGAGCCAGCCGGTTGACTTGATCCTCCTCGACATGTTCATGCCGGATAAGGACGGCCTGGAAACGATCGGAGCACTCCGCCGCACCCATCCCGGAATCCGAGTGATTGCGATGTCCGGCGGAGGATTCAAAGGTAAGATCGATGTTCTAGACGTCGCGAAAATGTTGGGTGCTCGGCGAACGCTCACCAAGCCCTTTACGCGCGAGCAACTGCTGGAGGTCGTGGAGATGGAGCTTGCACGACCCTAGTTCGAGGTTATCGGAACGGCACACCTCAAACCTCGACCTTCGAATCCTCGCCCTTCAGACCGACCTCTTCCGCTCTCGTTATTGGTTCTGCGCAGGCTGACCTCTGGTATTTAAACGACCCGTCCTTGTCGAAGCTATGCAACTGAAATTGAATCGCGACGAGTCGGTGCCGCAGCAGTCCTCACCGCTCCGGACCGTCCTGAGGTTTTTAGCAAAGGCATTGTACGGCCAGGAAGGATCGATTATTGCGCTGGTCTTGCTGTTCATCCTGGCGATTGCCGGTCTCTCCTGGAAAATGTTCAGTCTCTCGGACGATCTGGCCCGTGAGCTCGTGTTACAGGGGACCGAACTGCAAAGCGTGGCAATGGAAGAAATCCGCCACTACTACTCGTCGGAAGTCGTCGCGCGCATAAAAGATGTTGATGGGATTGAGGTCGCACATGATTATGCGACAAAGATCCACGCCATCCCGTTACCCGCCACCATGAGTATTGAGTTGGGCAAGCGGATCGGCGCGAGAGAGCTGGGTCTCCAGGTCAGATTGTACAGCGACTATCCGTTTCCCTGGCGGAGTGATGGCGGGCCTCGCGACGAATTTGAAACAGATGCGCTACGTGCGCTGCGGCAACATCCCGATCGGCCGTACTATCGGTTTGAACATGTCGGCAGCGAATGGCGCTTGCGCTATGCCAAAGCGGACCTCATGCAGGCCAGTTGTATCGAATGCCACAACAGTCATCCGGCGAGTCCAAAGAGAGATTGGCAGGAAGGCAATGTGCGTGGAGTCCTGGAAGTGGTCCGCCCTATTTCCGAGAGTGTATCCCTTGTCCGTGGACAACTGCAGACCTCGTTTGCACTGATCGGGCTCACCGGGGTATTGGGATTGTGTGGATTGACCTTTGCCACGCTCAAGATCCGACGCTATGGCGCGACATTGGAGCGTCTCGTCGGAGAGCGGACCGCAGACCTTGCCGCAGAGACGCACAAGGCCAAGCTGGCTGTGCGGGAGAAGGCTCAGATCCTCGCGACCGTGGAAGCTTTCTTTATCGGAGTCACCGATCAGGGAGCCATCAGCGAATGGACGAACCGAGCGGAAGAGACTTTTGGAATTCCTCTGAGAGAGGCGATCGGCCGGTCCCTACGGGATCTCCCGATTGCATGGAGTTGGGACGAGATACTTGACGCAGTCAGTAAAACCGGCGACTCGCTGATGACGGTCCGCTTGGAAAAAGTACGGTTGACGGTTCCCGGAGCCAAAGAGAAATTTCTCAAACTGACGATCTCGCCGATCTGCGAAGACAAAGGCATTGGGTACGTGATCATGGGCGAAGATGTGACGGACCGATTGGTCCTTGAAGACGAACTGGTGCAGGCGCAAAAGCTCGAGTCTATCGGACACCTGGCGGCCGGTATTGCTCATGAGATCAACACGCCGACCCAGTTCGTCGGCGACAACGTGCGCTTCTTGTCCGATTCCTTCTCCGATATCGGACGCCTAATCGAACAGTACCGGAGTCTGCTGACGGCAGCCAAGACCGGGGCCTGTCCGGACACCCTCATCGAAACATGCGACGCGACCAATCGTGGAGCAGACGTGGAATATCTTCTTGCCGAAATTCCGAAAGCCATCGAGCAAACTCTGGAAGGGATTGATCGGGTGGCGACAATCGTACGGGCGATGAAGGACTTCTCCCATCCGGGGAGCACGGAAAAGACAGCGATCGATATCAATAGAGCGATTGAGAGCACGGTGACCGTCGCGCGGAACGAGTGGAAGTACGTGGCCGATCTGCACACCGATTTGGATCGGTCCCTTCCTCCGGTGCCTTGTCTCGTGGGGGAATTCAACCAGGTGGTGCTGAACATGATCGTCAATGCGACGCATGCCATCGCCGACGCCGTCAAAGGGACCGGCGGGAAGGGTACGATCACGATCAGCACCAGTCGCGTGGGCGATTTTGTTGAGGTCCGGATTACCGATACCGGCATGGGAATTCCTGATTCCATTCGCCACAGAATTTTCGATCCGTTCTTCACGACCAAAGAGGTGGGACGGGGTACCGGGCAAGGCCTGTCCATTGCCCGATCCGTCGTTGTGCGCAAGCATGGTGGGAGCATTGCGGTAGACAGTGAGGTTGGGAAGGGGACAACCTTCTTGATCCGCTTGCCGCTCAAGCCGTTGCCGGCCGATTCGGGCAAAGAAGGAATGTCATGAGGCAGCATGTACTCTTCGTCGACGATGATTCAAGTTTCCTGGACGGACTTGGTCGGATATTGCACAGTCAGCGAAGTCGATGGGAGATGACGTTCGTGACCAGTGTGGACGACGCACTGGAGTGTCTCGAGACGAGGATCATCGATACGATCGTTTCGGACGTCATGCTTCCGGGGAAGAATGGATTTGATCTCCTCA
>DATDFW010000234.1:0-2579 GCA_036522375.1 Nitrospiraceae bacterium | reverse complement strand
GGTCTGGTCAAAATAGCTCAGGTGGAAAATTGAAGGTGATTAGAGGCTTCGTCGCGGCGTCGCGCCGAAAAAATTAGAGTCTGCGGAACTCCATCGGAAATTTTCTTATTTATCGGATTTGCCATCTCGCGTCAATAGCTGCTTCCGGGCTGAGCAATTGTGAACAGACAGCGCTCTCTCCTCTCGCCAAGCTATCGATACTTCCTAACTCTCTCCGACCAGAAAGGAGGACGTATGTTCTGTCAACGCTGCAGGGGACTGCTCGTCCGCGAAACCTTCGACGATCTGCGAGCTGAAGCCGCCTGCATGTGTCCGGCAACTCGGTGTATCAACTGTGGATATATCGAGGACTCGGTGGTGCGTGCCAATCGTCTCCATCCGCCTTCGACAAAACGGCCAGTGCCACGTGGGATGGTCAGGAACGGACGCGCCGCCTTCATACAGACTCGATCCAACCAGCTGACGAATGGAGGCCGAGGACCGTAGGATATCCTCGATGACGATGGACGTGTGATTCGAGATAGCCATGCGATACTTGCGGTGCGGACAGGCATCGCTCTCACCTGAGCCGAGTTATCACGTGCATCGGGGATTCTGATCTTTTAGGTCGGGCAGCAACCCGAGGCGTGGCACGCCCAAACAGTACGTTGGAACGTTTAGAAAGTGAGCAATTCTGGTCAGACTTTTGTTGGTTTAATCGAGATAAATACAGTCACTCAGGAGGGATATAGTATGAGCACCCAAATCCATGTCAGCGGGTTGCCCCACTCTTGCACCGATGACATACTCCGTCAGGCATTCATCCCATTTGGCAAGGTGGTGCTCGCAAAAGTGCTGAAGGATGGGTCTGGTCACTCTCTTGGCCTCGGAGTCGTGCAAATGGTCCGCTCCGAGGATGTTGCGCGGGTCATCGATGAGCACAAGCGCTTTGAAGTATTGGGCTCGTGCGTGGACCTCTGGGAGCCTGCAGAGCCGGAAGCTCCCGATCTGCGGGAAATATCAACGGTTCAAACGAAGCAAGAAAAGCGGCAAGTGAAAAACCAAAAGACGCTCAAACCCTTGATGGCTCACAAACCCCGACCTACTCGAAACCAGTCACACTCTTCCCGGGGCATCGATCACTGATGCAGTGTAACCGGCAATCCCCTTCCCATCGTATCGACAAAATCGTGCATCATGTCCGGCCGCGTTTCTGCTTGCCGGCAGAGACTCGTGAGCTGTATCGATGGCTCCATTTTCTTACCTGATAACCTTCCGGTCAGGCGGTCAATGTCGTAACCTTACACCCCCCCCAACTTCTCTGGTGTTCTCACCTCTTCCATCGCTAATAGGATTTGGCCTGGTTGGTCCTCATCCTGCTGGAGACGGCGGCCATTGAGCAGCAATACCTTTCGCCCGATATGAGGGAATGTCTGGTCCAGGACGAACTCCTGAAACGTAGTATGCTTCGGCAACACCTCTTCCAGGAGCCGGCGTAAATCGGGAATATTCCAGCCCCCGTGACAGACGTGGTAGAGAAGCTGCTGCTCAACCTCACGCGGTGTGACCTGAAAGACCCGGTAAAAGGCCTTGTTGGCCGATACGATGCGAAACTGGTCGTCCAAGACGAGCAACGGTTCACGCACGGTCTCTACGATGCTGGCGGCAGTCCGGTTCGCGGCTTGAATGATCTGCTCGGTTTTCTTCATCTTGGTGATGTCCGAAAACGTCAGGACGAGCCCGTCGATGGTATTCTTGGCGGTCCGATACGGCAAGATCCGCATGGCGAGCCAGCCCCCGTCGACAGTCTGGACATCCCGTTCCTTGAGGATGAGTGTCTGGAGCACGTCCTGCGCATCCTCCAACAACCGGTCGGAGGTCAAGTTCGACACGATGTCCGACAATGGGCGTCCGATATCGCTGGCAATCAACTTGCTCACTCGTTTTGCCGCAGAAGTGAATCGTTTGATGCGGAGTTCGTTGTCCAGAAAAATAGTGGCAACTTCCGTACTGTTCATGAGATTCTGCAGATCGTCGTTCGCACTTGCGAGCGCATCGAGTTTGCCATTGAGTTCGGAGTTGACGGTCACCAGTTCTTCGTTGAGGGATTGCAGCTCTTCCTTTGCCGTCTCCAATTCCTCATTGGTGCTCTGTAGCTCTTCGTTGGTGGATTGCAGTTCCTCGTTGGCGGACTTCATCTCTTCATTGGATGTTTGCAACTCCTCGATCGTCCGTTGCAAACGCTGCTTGGTGAAGTCCAGTTCCCTGAAAAGCGCGGCCTGGCTTTTCTTTCGCGGTGCGGTCGTGTCGGGCGGTGCGCTCTTCGGTGGGACGGTCTTCTCACCTTGTTTCTGTTCAAACGTCACCAGGAACAACCCTTGAAGAGCCTCTGGTTCTGAAATTTTCTTGACGGACAGATTAATCAGGATGATGGTGCCATTGGTCTTTACCCGCACGTCGCGGTGTACAACTTCATTGTCCCTGCTGCCTGCCTGATGGAGCGCCGCCTCCAGATCATGCCGCAATCCTTCGCGCGCCATCTCCACCAAATGACGTGTCGGTGGGCCAGGCGGCGGTTCGAGAAAGGCTCCGGTGTGCCC
>DATDFW010000233.1:0-7876 GCA_036522375.1 Nitrospiraceae bacterium | reverse complement strand
GCTAACGAGCATGCGCGAGAATTGCGCGCCGAGCTTGGCTTAGCACCGCACGCGCCGCTATGCCCGTGGACCTTGGCCGAGCATCTTGGTATCCCGCTCATGCGCCTGTCCGAGTTGGCGCGCGCCGAACCAGCTGCGGTGCGCCACCTGATGCGGGCGGCGCCGGACGCGTTCTCGGCCGCCACCCTCTTTGCCGGCTATCGCCGCCTGATCATTTACAATGACGGGCACCATCCCCGCCGGCAGGCGGCTGATCTCGCCCATGAGATCAGCCACGGCCTTCTCGGCCATCCGCCCTCCCCGATCTTCGATGATTTCGGTTGCCGTCGATTCAACCGTGCTCATGAGGAGGAAGCGAACTGGCTAGGCCCGGCGCTGCTGATCTCGGAGGAAGCGGCACTTCACATTGTCGAACAGCGGATGTCCATAACGGTGGCCATCATGACCTACGGTGTGAGTCGCGATCTAATCACGATGCGGATTGGGGTCACCGGCGCCCATCGCCGAGTCGAGCGCCGCAGCAAGCGCAGTCTGGCTGCTTCCGTGTAAAGCCGCGTTTCCGCTCTAGGCTGGTACTCGGCGAATGGCCGTTACGGTAGCAAGAGCAGCTTCCGGGGGGAAGGCCGAGGGTATGCTATGGGTCGTTCCAGCCATAGCCGCCGGGTACCAACGTCAGGTTTTTACACTGCCGAATTAGCCATTCGTGTACCCGCGCCAATGCCAGAGTGTCGCGCGCGCAATACTCCAATAAGGCTTTCCGCAACCCCTCACGAACTACAGGCAACAGAGTACTGTCCGCCACAATGCGGTAAAAACTTGCTGATGCTTCGCCGCCATTTCCAATCTCAAGGCCCCCGTAGGTCAGCTCGGGTGCCACCGCTGGGGCGACGTGTTTCATGGAATAAGAGCCGCAGAACTCCGGGTGGACCACATGGTCTTGTACAACCCGGAGAAGGATTCGCAGGTACACGGAATTCAATGGTTTACGGTGGCAACCCTCGTCAGCCGGCTCCATTACATTCAAAGGCTTAGCAGAACCAGTGGCAAACGGAACGGCTGTAGAAGTTCAACTACAAGTCTCGGGTACAAATGGCCGCCACGGTCACGTGCCGTGGGTCGACCAGGAAACGACCACGCCGACATCGACTTCCGGTGCCGCTGAACAGGCCATCGGCGCGATGAGGCCGGCCACCGTAATCAGCGCGAGATCGTCGAGGCCGAAGCCCCACCCAGCGACACCATCTCGTCCATGAGCGCCCTCATTGCCGACCGGAGCCGGCTCTAACGCATCGATTTGAGTCCTTGGATATGCCAGGCTTCGGTCCGTCAACCACTTGGCGGTGGCCGGAATCCCCCGGCAGAGCCACATCCTGCAAAATCAGTGCCCGGACTTGTTCCGGGTACGGTGATTCCGAAGGTGAGGCTTTCTGGGGGGATTCCGACCACCGAACAGGTGGGAACGGATTCAACATACCGCATCTGACGGACTCAGGTCGAGCCGCCCGATCGGCGTTCCGTGCCGGACTTCTCCCGGTCACGAATTCTCAACCATCATCACCCCCCAGTCGGCTTTGCGCAGAGCATGTGGCCGTGGTTATCGGTCCGGATGCTGCAATCAATCAAAAAATAATACCTAACGAATCATGACCCTTGTTTAGCGGCCAGCTTCGATACATATCGAACGTACGAACTCTTGCTTTTCTCAAGAGCCGATTTAATCAAAAAGGAATATGTTATGGATTGGTATTACACGAGACTTTTTGCGATCGGTCATTCTGATACGTTGAAGGAATTGGAACGCGACCTTCAGTCGTTGTTTGACTTAGTGCTTGGAACCGAACGAGGGTGCGAGTCACTACTGGCACAAGTTGCTAAACGTGGCGAAGGTAGTGCTCCGTTGATCGAGATTGCGATTAAGCGCTATCGCCATGTTATCTTTAGCGGGCTGTTGATCGGTCACTCATCCGAGCTAGCTGACGGATATTGGACTTTCATAGCTAGGAACGGGGAAGTCGAGTGGTGCGCATTCGATCTCTCCCTTAAAGATGGCGTTATCTTCAGCGCCGAGATCGAGGGCAAGCTGAGCGGTCTCGACGGATTCAAGCCGACGATCGTCAAGGCGGAGCCGGCGAAATAGTGGTGAAAGCCGCCTGAACCGGTCTGGTGCGCGGTGTGCGGCGGCGATGCTGGGCACACACCGCACCGGGCCTTTGCGGCCACGGAGGATTCCGCCTAGCCGTTTCTACGCGTTTCCGAGTGGTCGTGGGGGGCGTGGGGCGGCTGACGAAGATCGTTAGTGCGACACCGACGAAGTCCATCACAGCAGTGGATGCAAACGATTTGCTTTCATCTCGTGCTCGGCAGCCAACGAGCGCGAGCGAGTTTTTCTAGCACTTACCCACCAGTCATCGTTGTCAAGCCGCAGCGATCGGCAGCCGCCGAGATCGAGCACTTCCAGGAAGAATGCTGCTGAAAAGAGACCCCTGGATCACCAAAAGATGACTGATCTTAAAAAGGACGATGCCAGCAGTTACGCAAAGACCTCGGCCAAGCGCTTCGCCGCCGCCGCCTCGTTCTCCGCGGTCATTTGCTCAGAAAGCTAGAAGCGGTGCGAGCGCCGCTCGCCTGTCTCTGTTGCGTACTTCAGCGAGGAATTGAGGCGAGGGCGCTCGTGATCTCCCGCGTCATTAAGGAGGAGCATCACTATGACCCGGCAGCGGCAGAACGGAGATTCTGGGATACGACTGGCCAAGCCGGCTGGTGTATGTCCAGGGTCGTAACCTGCCCGCCGATATATTGAGCCTCGGCAGCTTGCAACGATGCCGATTCGCGAACATGGATCGGCATGTGGTTACCCTCCCGACCGGGCGAACCAAACGAACCCCCGATGCCACACGCGGCATCCGGCTTACAATCTACCACGATGAGCAGTCGCATGTTCTCGGTCTATGAACAGTCACTCACCGGGGTGAATCGACGGCTACTTCAGTTTCGTGATGGTCAAGGTTACGCCTTCCTTGGTGAAGAAGGTCGAGTAGTAGTGCGTCTGGGTCATCCGGTAATAAGTCGGCCCCAGCACCCCCTGGGGATCGAAGCCTTGATCCGTAATGCCTTCCAAAGTTCGCAGATCGGGAACGTCGCATTCGACAGCCTTTTTCTCGTTGAGATGCACGAGAAACGCTTTCTCCGGTTGAGCATCGCGGAGGACGATCCCGACCGCCTCAACGGGCGATCCGCCAGCCGTACGGCGGATAACCGCTTCCGAGATGATTTGTGCTTCTTCCTCTTGTGTTCGAGAGACCATGTTTCCTCTTTATCAAGTTTTGCTCCGGCTGTATTTATATACGCAAACACCCAAGTTTATTCCAGGGGTATAAACAAAATTTTTGTTAGATGTGAAACCGCCGTCTCACCATATCTCCGCGGTGGCGAAATATGGAGCGAGGCGCCAGCTCGACTGAAGCGAACACGCACAGCCCGCAAAGAGGAGGCAAATCACGTGTCCTGGTGAAGGGCATACGGTGAAAGCATAGTTAGCTCTGCCCAATTATCCACTGATGCACCCGCGCCAAGGCCAGAGTGTCGCGCGCGCAATATTTCAACAGAGATTCCCGTAACCCATCACGAACCGCGGGCGACAGCGCAGGGTCTGCCACGATGCGATAAAAGCTTGATGATGCTTCACCCCCATCTGCAATATCAAGATCCCCGTAGGTCACATCGCGTGCGATCGCCGGGGCGACGTGTTTCATTGAATACGAGCCGAAGAACTTCGGGTGGACCACATGGTCTTGCATAATCCGGAGAAGGTCCACAATCCTGTACGATACTGCGATCAATCTCTCGGCTAAATCCGGGAATAACTCCGCCATATCGCGAATAACGCTGCTTTCAAAATTCGACCAAACCATAACGGCACCCGGAAACCGCTCAGACACGCTCAACAGCGTCTCGCAGAACTCCCGCCGCGGATCGCTGTCGCCAGCAGCCAGAAAGTCGTCATGAGTTAAGTTTCCAGTGCCATCGTTGTAGTGCCAGGACCACTGGAACGGTATTCGCTGATATGGGCTGGTATCACGATAGAGAGGTATTGCCGGGCTGAACGTCTCGAAATCGAGATAACTCATCGGCGGTGCCAAGAGCTGCAACATGTTCGCCAATTCGGGTGAGCGGTATACTTCCCCTGACTTTGCAGCATCGACCACACGGCGCTGTTTCGCCTTCAATGGGAAGTCGTCCGGGATGTCCCGCATCGACACAACACCGAGGCCTTCTAGCTGCTGAAACTCAGACGTCGAAATTCGTGGGAGACGAAAAATCCAATCCTTCGGCTTGTTCGCGGTGCAGCGGTCGCAGAACTCACACTCATACGGCTGAAAGCAATGCCGGCTCGGGTTGACCTGCGGCGGCTCACTTAAGCACAGCAGCTTGTGCATTTTCGCGATACGTTCGGGCACTTGCGGCAAAAGCCGAATCACGTCCTGAGTGACATCCTGCCGGAGAAGCGCGGCATTCCAGTCGATCTCCTTCCCGCGGGCATATTGATTGTTTATGAAAACCAGATAGGCATCGGCCAATTCTAGACCGTTCCACGCCAGTACATAGATCTGGAGGGCCAAATCCTCCAGGTGATCGTTCTTGATCCTGGTGCTCGATTTGACTTCGTTCACCCGCCAACGCCCATCCGGGAGGCGTTGCAAAGCATCCACCCGAACGAGCACGCCGTCATGGACGAGCGTCGCTTCCATAATCGCCGGGACGGCCGGATCGGCAATAAGTGCCTTCGTCCGTCTGACGGCCGCATCGTAACCGGGATGTCCGGGGTCATCGACGAGGACGCCGCCAGGCCATAGGAGCCGAGCCTTGATGCCGACCTCGATACCCATACCCTTGCTGGTGCCGGGGAGCGGCTCTTCTGATGGTCCCGGATCGTAAACGGCCTGCCAAAGTTTTTTGGGACATTGAAGTCCGCACATATAGCGGGACTTGGACAAGAACGCCCGACTCCAGTTTAGGTAATGAGAATGCTTACGTCGGCATTCACTTGTAGCATCCTGCACAATTTGCGTTAGGTTCCTGTCTGAGTTCAAAACAGCCTGAGAGCGAGAATGATGCCTCGTTGTGGACCTGTTGTGGCGGTTTATAATTTCGGATAATCGCACACGATTTCCTCCTTGCGCTACAATCTATTTACTGGACGCTGCCCCTCACGCCACTAGCCCCTCATGCAAGTACGCATGGCCCTAATTAGCAGGCTAGCTGGACGCGGGGTAACCCGCGCCGGTCAATCAGGATTTTCGGATTCTTCGCCGAGGTCTCGATAGCGCCCATCTACCCAGAAATTAAACTCTCAGTCAATCCCATTACATCCAGGAAGTCCAGATGCTCTCGGAGCAAGCCAACAAATTTCCGAATAACTCCATCGTACTCCTTCTCGGTCATTCCGCATCACCTCCTGTGTTCGTGGTATTTACATTAACAGTTCCCATCCTCCGAGGTTTGGCTTCGTTTGCTGCTGTCCCTAAATACATCAGGCTACCTTGGGGCAAGCGCTATGCGGATTATGGAAATCTTGCTTTACCAGCCAGACGATCCGACCGATCTGGAAAACGATGCTGATCAGGAAATGATGCGGCAGCTCGCTAACCGGTTTACGGCCCGCCGGGGCTTGGTCAAGGCTCTGACCGGTTTTGGTTCCATCGAGCAACAATCCGTAGACAGAGCACCACTGACTCCGGGTTATCCGCGAACCGGTTCAGGCGCAGACGCAACACCGACAGCGATGGTGGACTCCAGCTCCCCGAACGAACGTCCAATAAGGCATGCAGTTCAAGCGCGACGGCAACACCCGCTCGACCACTTGCCGTGAGCCGCTAGCCAATGGACTTTCAAGGCGTTTGCGGGTCTAGACCTTCAAGGTGGATGGTTCGGCAACCGATAGCGGCCATGCACTGAAAGAAGAAGGCGGCTGTAAACCCGCCACGTGAAATCTTGTTCGAGATATTCCGCTCGTTCTCATCGACCCCTATTGCGCGTAAGCGCTCGGCCAGCTCCCGGTAGCTGATATCCCGCCGAGTTAGCTCGGCCTTGAGCAGCCGTTTGACCCGATCCTGCCAATCCTTATCAACACGCGCCATCTTGGGACAGGATAATCATCGAAATCGATGAGGTTAACCATCTTTTTCGGTTGCATTACGCCGACACACCGAATATGGTGCGATTCCGCATCTAATTCGGGATAGGAGACCCCCGTTGGCACCCACTACGGCCCAAAGTCGGCCAGATCAGGGCCACACGCATCAACCGAATGGCGCTGCCGCAGCTATTGAGCGCTGCCCGTGGTGCGGCAGCAAAATTACTCGCAACGAGTTTGAGCGCATTCGCCTAGAAATCGCTGACCGGGAACGCGAACGCGCTGCCGCAGCCGAGCAGCAGTTCCGGCAGCAATTCGCGCGCGAGCACCAAAAGGCCCTTGCGACCGCTAAGACCGAGGTGGACAAGGCTCGGAAAGATGCCTCCGCCCTGGTCGCCCAAGCCAAACGGAATGCCGCAGCTCGGGAAGCCGCAATCAGACAACAAGCAATGGAAGCTGCCGCAGCGGCACTCGGGCCAAAAATCGCCTCGGCGGTAAATGCAGAGAAGGCCCGCGGTCAGGTCGAGCGCCATAAATTGACTCAAGAACTCGACCGCCTCAAAGCCAGGCTAGAACAGCGCCGGGCCAACGAGTTGGGCGATGAGGCCGAGGTCGATCTGTTCGAGGCGCTGCGGCACGAGTTTCCAGGTGACAGGATCGTGCGGGTGGCGAAAGGCCAAAGCGGTGCCGACGTTCTGCACGATGTAGTCCATCAGGGAACGGTCGTCGGCCGGCTCGTGCTCGACAGCAAAAACCATGGGCGGTGGTCAAACAGCTTCGTATCGAAGATCGCATCCGATCTCATCACTCACAGAGGCGATCACGCCATCGTCTCATCGACACTGATGCCAACCGGGGTTCGACAGCCATTTCACCTGATAGATGGTGTCATTGTAGCTCAGCCCGCGCGAGTGGTGGTGCTCGTCGCACTTCTCCGGCGTCATCTCGTCGCCTTGCATCTGCTTAAGCTGGGCAACGCAGGACGCGACGAGAAGCGTGACGACCTATATGCGTTCATCACGTCTGAGCGCTGTGCCCAGCTCTTTGATCGCATTGGTTCGCTAACAAGCGCCTTATCGGGTCTCGATGAAAAAGAGGAAAGCGCACACAGGACCGTATGGAAGCGGCGAACCGAGCTGATCAGGTCAATCCAGGGCATCCATAGCGAGTTCACCGCCGAGATCGAGACGATCTTGGGACGCGCTCCGATGGAGGCGTCATCATGATTGCGTCGGCCGTTCCCAAACGACCTTACCGGCACCTTCCTGATCCTCGCGAGCTGAATTCCCGACGGTGGCAAGACCCGGAGTTCCATACGCGTCTATGGACTGATGCAGCGCTTCGTGACGCATACGCCCAGGTGATCGACGAGGCATTAGTCAATGCCATCACGGGGAAGGAACCCATGGAGAAGGTCGCGGGTGCTCTTTCCGACATGGTGATGTGTCAAGTTGACGGTGAACTGTCGCTTTTGGGCCTACGGGATGAATTCGGCACGTGTATCAAGCCCATCAAGCACATCGTGCTTGGGATGATCCTGGCAAAGATGGCCAATATGAAAGCTCGGCGGGAACACGACGAGCGGACTGACCCGTCTGATTGCTTCGGGTCCGCGCACACCTGACGCCGCATTTCCGTCTGCCACACCTTTTTGGTCGCAATCTGACGTCCCGCGGTGTGCTGAGTGGTGGTTGCCATCGCCCGGTGTCAAACGCATACGCCCAAGGAGGCGACCAGGCATGG
>DATDFW010000232.1:0-4986 GCA_036522375.1 Nitrospiraceae bacterium | reverse complement strand
AAAGGATTCTCCGCACCTCCTCGAACGTCTGAGACATCTGCTACCAGATTTCTTACTTCTGAACCCCCGTGCTCCATTTGTGTTATCCCAACCGACCGTGGATATGCGCATTCCGTGTCTGCACGGCAGTCCTCGTTCCCTCTTGAGGCTTAGTGGACATGGTCGTCTGGCGGTGGCCGGATTTCCCTTTCCCGGTTGAGCTGTTCGATCTGCTGCATCAATGTACCGATGTCTGTCCATCCTGCCCCGTCTACCGCAGGGATCCAGCGTGCCCGCAAAAAGCCGTACCGGTCTATTAAGAACTCCATGTGTTTCGGGGATGTCCCTTCGCCGGCTAGATCGGGATTGCTGAGAGTTCGACGGAACAAAGCATAGCTGCGCGCAATTTCAGGTGCCCCCTGCGTCGCCACTGGGAAAGGCATATTTGCGGTGATCATTGCAACATCCTGCGAATTGAGGTCATTCATAGGCACAGCCAACACCGCCGTATTCCCGCCGCTTATCGTGGAATACGCGAGCCGTAACTGGTCCAGCCTTTCGCGTGACTCGGGCCACGAAAACAGAACCAAGAACAGCGTTTTTTTTAGGCGGAAATCTTTCAAAGTACCGCTTGTCCCGTCATGCGCGGAATAGGAGAAATTCTGCGGGGCCATATAGGGTTGATTTGGGGCCACATATGGATTTATGAGACGTGCCTGATAGCCGCGTGATATGGCGTGGAGATAATTTACGACGTCCCAGCGATCCTCTTCTGAAAGCTTGTCAGCCCAAGCCGGCATGCCTGCCTCGGGAATACCGTGAGTCAGCCAGTAGAAAAAATCGCCAGCGGTATGCATGGCTGTGTGCGGCTCTGTGAGTAAATCCACCGGTTTTTTCGCGAAGGTTTTAGCTAGTACGCCATTACCTTTGGCCTGGGGTCCGTGGCAGGGCACACAGTTTGCGGCGAATAGGGTCGCCCCGTTGGCAACAGAAATGGCGTCGAACGGGACCGGCGTCTTGCGGTACGTCTCCGGAAACGCGGGAACGGCAAAGGAAGGTAGGGCCACTGCTAGTGCGCAGACCGCCAGTGCGGACGGGATAGCGATGTGCCACTTCGTTTTCCAACGTTTGGCTCGACCGAGTGCGATTGCCCAGCCTGCCAGGATAAGCAACAGGACTCCGACCACTGTTCGGATCATTACGCTTAACTCACCCCAGGTGGCATCGATAGAGAGCCGGAATGGATAGGGCCAGTTCTCAATTACGGCGTGCTTTGCAGGCACGGCGTTTGCCAACAACGTTGCCGCCAACACCAGTGCCGCTGCAAGGACAACTTCGACAGTAACCCATCGCCGAAGTACCTGTCCGCCGGGCCTAGTCTCATCCCAGCTCAGACTGAGTTGCGGCATCCAGACCAATCGTGCGCGCGCGGCGATCACGAGAATTACCGCAAGAAGCACGAGCTTTGTATTGAGAAACCAGCCATAGCTCGTCGCGAATAATGCAGCATAGCTCGTGTCTATCATACGATCCGCTACGATGATGCCGGTGGCAACGACTGCAATCATCACAGGTAGCGCCATTTTTGAGAACCGTTTCAGGGTCTGAATGTCGGACCCATGGGCTTCCTTGCGAGATCGCTTGCCAGTATTGGCGTACAAAATTGTAAGAAAGGCCGGCAGCCCTCCGAACCACATGCTCGCCAGCACGATATGTAAGGTGTAAGGCAGTACCGACGTGACAGACAAATCTCCTGCTGCAGAATGGCTTGCGAGCGATCCCACAGCAAGCGTGAGTGCGGCGACGGTTGCGCATAACACAGATTGCCAGCGTGCCGGATGTGAGAACCGCACGAAGAGGGCTACTCCGAATAGGAGAAGCGCAAGTGCTGTGCGCCATGTCCAGATGAGCCCTATGCGGGTTTTCTGTAGGAGCTCTAACCAAGCTCCTGGATGCCAGGCATTTTCAGCAACGCCTGTAATCTGTGCTGTGGTCGTGGAAAGTAAGCCCAGTAAGCTCAGGAGAAGCGTGACCGCTAGCCATGGTAATGTCCGCTTCAGGCGGACGAACCATGCATTGTTAAACGCCGCTCTCTCACGCTCGGCAATCGCAAGAAAAACACAACCGCCGACCAGGATCATGTTGGATGCAAGCACCAGCCAGCGGATTAGCGCCGCGATGACCTCGATCATTTCGCTTGTAGTTTGTCCTTTACGGTGAAGTCGAAGGATGACTGAATCACGTGACCGTCCAAGGATAGGACCCGGAATTTCACTGAGTACTTTCCGGGCGCCAACTCGGGTAACGGTAGGACAATGGATTTTAGATCGTCGGATGCAAGCTGAGGTTTGGCTTCTGTAACAGGATTCTTGCCGGTATCGAGTACGACAAGGGACGCATAAGCGCTCTCAATTTCCTCGTTGAACCATAGTTGTACCTGGACTGGAGGTTTGGCAACGACTGCACGACGCGGCGGCTCTGTCTTGACCAGCGCTGCATGCGCCAGCGCCGGGGTGACATACGCACACATTGCGGTCGTCATTAGCATACCCACCAGGACGCGTTTGAACGCGTGACCCGCCCATGATTCCATCGGCCCTCCTTCTCGTCTGTGACAGCCGTGCTCGATGACAGCCGTCGGCTGTTTGGCTGTCCTTTTCCGGCGCATGGTCCTTTAAAAACCTGATGGCCGATTGTCTCTATGATACGGTACTGTTAGAAGTTTTGCGACGACCCCGCAAGAAAAAGAAAATCGCCGCCCCACCGGCAATTGCTGCGAGTGGGACTATGACCATGATGTAGTGCATGAAATGCGAAACTACATTCGATTCTCCTATGGAGATAGGGAATCGCGCCATATGATGCTCTTGCGTGCCGCCTAAGGTTATCAGACCGACATACTTGCCGGGCTGGTCGAAGTTGTGGTCGAGACTGATGAAGCCGCTGGGATAGACCTTGGGCGGCACGTGAAGCACCGTGATCGCCTGAAGATCCTGCTCCGAGCCCGTGTCCTTGATCACCCGAACCTCGACTGGTAAAGAGCGGAGCTCCCCTTCGATGTAATCGAGCACCAACACCGTGCGGCCCGTCCCAGGAACTTCCCCACAGTTTTCCTTGCCGCCTGCAAGATCGGGCTGATAGCCGGTAAGGTGCATGCCGTAAGGACCGACCTTGAGTATGCAGAAGTTCTTTTCCAATTCGTGCGTGTGTTGGGCTTGTACGGAAAGTGGGATACCGAGCGCCAGCATCGCGAAGCACAAGCCGGCAGGTTTTAGAAATTGCAACGACATTGTCAGTATCCTTAATTTAGGGGCTTAGGCCGCTCACTTTTCTCGTCGAACTATCGCTGCCTAACGCCAGGGTGACATGTACGTATGTCAATCCCGGCTATGCGCCCGTATGATTCCTGGTTCCATCAGAGTTCTTCTTCGTCCTTGGCGGTGGTTTTCATACGTATCGATGGCCGTTTGGCCGTCTTGTTTCGGCGCATGTGGATCTCACACCACCTATGATGCTGTGCTATTTGAAGTATTACGACGACCACGCAGGGCGAAAATAACTACGACGACAACAGCAGCTCCTGCGAACCCCATTATTAAGTAGGAAGGGGGTACCCACATTTTCCCTTCCCCTACTGAGAAGGGGAACCGAGATACGTGCTCCTTTGGGCCGCCCACGGTTACTAGCCCGACATATTTCCCGGGCTGAGCGAAGTTGTATTCGAAATTGACTGTGCCGTTGGGATAGACCTTAGGCGGAAGGTGAAGAACCGTGATCGCCTGGATATCCTGCTCTGAGCCCGTGTCTCTGATGACCCGAACCTCGGTAGGCAACGGGCGGAGCGCATCATCCATATAATCGAGCACCACGACAGTGCGGCCGGTCGCCGGAATGTCTTCACAGAATTCCTTATTGCGTGTGTTATCAGGCTGATAGCCTGTGAAATGCATGTTGTAGGGGCCGATCGTGAGTCTGCACATGTCCTCTGCCAATGCCAGTCCTCCGTGAGCTTGGACATCAGTAGAGAACGAGACCCCAATTGCCAGCAGTAGAATGCACAGGCTAGCCGGTCTCAGGAATTGCACAAACATTGTCCGGTTCCTCCCTCTGGAATGGTGAATCATATGATCGATGGTTGGACCGCCTGTTTCCTATGGACTGGGGGCTGCAGTCCACCATCTCCGCAGCCATTTCGATCGTATGAGTTTGTATACGAGCCAGGCAAGTAGCAGGCCGCCTACCAACGGTCCTCCTATGGAAATTACGAGCTTCTGATAGTCAACCATGTGAACCCTCAGGAGGTATTGTGGGCGCTTCAGAAGATTCCGTTTCTCCGACTGAATGGTAACCGTATACTGGCCCTCATCCAGTCTGACTTCGCTCCTGAGGACTCCGTCAGGGTGGTAGCTCGGACGTACATCCACTACAATCTGGTCTTCGGTCTCTTTGGTCCCATTCCCTCTCACAACCCGCATCCCGACCGGCTCGTTGCGCAACGTCGGGTCCATGAGGTCTACCACTAAGAACGTGTCACCTTCCTGAGGAATTTCCGTGCAGTATTGATCTTTGAGCTCGTATTGCGGCTGATAGGCGCTAAAATGCACTATGCCGTCACCGAGCTTGCGCACACATGGATCTTCTTCCAGTTCCGTGCTTCCATGTGCTCCGGCTCCATGGGGATGGTACAATGCAGCGACAAGCAGGAGTATCGTCACGCCTGCCCTTATCAAATGCCGTCTCATATTTATGGCGGACTTTCCTCTTTGGGGCCTTGCACTAATCCGCTGCTACGTACAGGACAACAACCCCGTGCATCATAACGTCGAAAGCGACGTGTCATATCACATTTTCCAGTCATGATGCCACTAAAACAGGACAAGATTCTAGCCCCCTTCCTCTCGAACAAGACAAGGGGAAAACAAGAGTACACTTGGAGTTGAACTCGACCTTTTGCCAATGCCTTCGCATATGAATCGCCGCTGATCGGCATCACAGTGGTCCTTGGAC
>DATDFW010000231.1:0-7647 GCA_036522375.1 Nitrospiraceae bacterium | reverse complement strand
CACCTATCTCGTGGGCACGATGATCGAGCTGCCTCGTGCCGCCGTGACGGCCGATCGTATCGCGACAGAGGCGGAGTTCTTTTCATTCGGGACGAACGATCTCACCCAAACGACGTTCGGATTTTCACGCGACGATGCGGCAAAATTCATCGATTTTTATCGAACGGCCAATATTATGGAAGCGGATCCCTTTGCGGTGCTTGACCGAGAAGGGGTAGGAGCCTTGATGCGGCAGGCCATTGCCGGCGGCCGGAAGACCCGTCCCGGGATTAAGCTCGGCATCTGCGGTGAGCACGGCGGCGACCCCAGTTCCGTTGAGTTCTGCCATGAACTCGGATTGGACTATGTAAGCTGCTCGCCCTATCGCATCCCCATTGCACGGCTCGCGGCAGCCCATGCCGCGTTGGCCGATGCTGGATCGAGCCTCCCCACGAGCAAGGCATCAAGGGCGCATGTAAGGGGGAGGAAGACCACGGTAAAAATCACGAAGACGAAGTCGGCTCAGCGGCCCCGCAGCCGATCGCGCATCACGCGCAAGAAACGGTGACTGCCACCACACCGCACCTCCACTTCATGACCCTGGCGCTTCGTCTTGCGGCGAAGGGCCAGGGCAAGACCAGTCCGAATCCCATGGTCGGCGCCCTTGTCGTCAAGAACGGCCGCATCGTCGGCCGCGGATATCACCATGGTCCAGGGCAACCCCACGCAGAAATTCTTGCACTTTTCCAAGCGGGAGCACGTGCCAAAGGCGCGACGCTCTACGTCACGCTCGAACCCTGCTGCCATCTTCTCAAACGAACTCCACCCTGCGTGCCGGCAGTGATTCAATCCGGCGTACGGCAGGTGGTGGTGGCGATGGCCGATCCCAATATCATGGTCAAAGGACGGGGCATTACCGCCATGCGCCGGGCCGGGATTACGGTGACGATGGGAGTGGCACAGGAAGAAGCGGCCCAGTTGAATCGCGCATACCTCCATTGGGCAACCACCGGCCGTCCCTATGTGATTCTGAAAGCCGGGATGACTTTGGATGGAAAGGTAGCCACGGCGAAGGGCGAGTCTCGATGGATTACCGGACCGCTGGCACGGCAAGAGGCGCATCGACTTCGGAGTCAGGTCGATGCGGTAGTCGTCGGAGTTGGTACCGTACTTAAAGATAATCCAACGCTGACGGCCCGATTGTCCGACTGCCCACTCAACCTGGCACCGCGGCAACCCTTGCGTGTCGTGCTCGATAGCCGGCTCAGGACACCTCCGACGGCGACGGTCTGTGTCAAGCAAGACCAGGCAAAGACGCTGATCGTGACCACGAGCCGTGCATCCCAGTCGCGCCGCCGTCCATTTGAACGGGCGGGGGTGGAAGTGGTCTCTGTTGCACTGAAGAACGGGCGGGTCTCGTTTTCAGCGCTGCTGAAGATGTTAGGCAAGCGCGCAATCACGTCCGTGCTTATTGAGGGGGGCAGTACCGTGAATGCCTCGGCGTTACGAGAAAAACTCGTCAATCACGTCGTCCTCTATCTCGCCCCTACCCTGATGGGGGGGCAGGATGCCAAAGGGGTGATCGGCGATCGCAGTCCGAAGCGCTTGGCTCAGGTACTGGCATTGCGCCACGTCACGGTCCGCCGCATCGGCAGGGATTTGGTCGTGGAGGGAGATCTGTGACGCGCAGGCTCATCTGTGGTGTCCTTGTCATGATCCTTGCGGCGCTCGTCGGTCATGAAACGGATGCGGCGGATGTATCCCACTCGGCCGATCTGAAAACGCAGGTCTTCCGCTATCTGGATAGCACGGATACGGACGAGGCAGCTCGCGCTCTCCAGGCTATTCTGTCCGATCCATCCGTCACGATCGACCAAACGGTACGGATCATTCAAACCGAGCGGGAATATGCCGTACAGCCGACGGGAACTATTCCAGACGAGCGAATCGATGTGCGCGGGCATGCCTATGACCTGGCGCTCTCCATTCCCCCGACCTATCAGCCGACGAAGGGGTATGCATTGGTGGTCTGCTTGCATGGTGCGGGGTTTACCGGTGAAGCCTATCTGGAACGCTGGCAGACTCGATTGGGGAAGGACTATGTCTTGGCCTGTCCAACTGTTCCGATGGGCGCATGGTTCACAAGAGGTGCGGAGGAGTTGGTGTTGGCGACAATTCATTTCGTACAACAGCGCTACCACATCGATCCTGATCGGATTTTTCTCACTGGCATGTCCAATGGTGGAATCGGCACTTGGGTCATCGGCATGCACGATGCCTCCTTGTTCGCCGGTCTTGCCCCCATGGCGAGTGGCCTCGATAGTGTGCTGATGCCGTTCTTGGCCAACCTGCGTTCCACGCCGATCTACATCATTCACGGAAGCAAGGATGAGGTGATGCCGGTGGAACTGAGCCGTTCAATTACGAAAGAATTGACCAAGCTGGGCTATCCATTTGTCTATCGGGAACATGATCGCGAGCATCCCATGGCGGGCGGGCATTACTTCCCCAGGGAGGAATTGCCTGAGCTGGTGAACTGGTTCAATGCCCAGCGGCGCAATCCCTTGCCGACCACTGTGACGGTGGTGCGTGAGGCGAGTCACTTTCAACCGTTTGGATGGGTGCGCATCGACGCGACCGATTCCATTGCCGCGTTCTCCGAAGATTTGGTCAGCAAGAAAGACGACCTGATCAAGCGCCGGGAATATGCCAGACTGGAAGCCTCCATTGTGGCGCCGAATCGTATTGAAGTCCAAGCTGACCGAGTACAGCGCTACAGCCTATTTTTGAACGAGCAGCTCATCGATTCTTCCAAACCGCTCGTGGTGCTCACAAATGGGCAGGTGTCCTTCGATGGTGCCGTGGCGCCATCGCTAGAAATCCTGCTTCGGCAGGCGCGCTTGCGACGAGATTCCAGCCAACTCTTTCCGATCCATCTTGCCATTCAGGTTCGAAAACAGCCGTGATGATTCCAGGACCGTTGTGGTCTCGAAGGTTCGGCCTACTGTCTGTGCTCATCGTGATGGGGCTGAATACGACGATATTTCCAGGTATGGCTCAATCAGAGATCTGTGCGCTGCCATCTCAGCATGCAGGAGTGGCCTTTCCAGTGGAACAGATTGAGACGCGCTGGGCCTGCCCGCTACAGGCAATTATCACCGGTTACACTACAGTCAACAAGGTCGGGCCGATACTCACACCGCTTTCAGAACCCGTGTATCGCTATCTCTTGGACCGGCCACCGATGACTGCCGCATTGATGAATCGACTCGATCTCAGCCTCTACAAATCGGAGGCGAGGGGACCTGGCCGTGTGTGGGCCAACGATGGTGAGGGAACAGAGGGGCTCATCGAACTCGTCTATCAGGATTCCACCAATCGTGTTTACTATGTGGAAGGGACACACACAAGCCTTGTGTTGCCGGACATCACCGGGAAGGCCGTCGTGTTTGTAAGAATGAATCCTATACAAGATGGACAGGGGTATGGCGCGGTCGAAACAACCCTGGTCGCCTATGCGAAATTGAACAGCCGCGTGCTGGCCGGACTTGTCTCGCTCGTACGGCCGCTCATCAGCAATACCGTTGCACGGAAGCTGACCAAAGGCTTCCGTGTCGTCAATCGATTGGGGCAAGAGATGCGGCAACATCCCGATCGGGTCCTCTTCGAGGCGACCGACCCTCCACCATTGCCGTTCGACGAGGTGGCCTTCTTGAAACAGGCGTTGGGACATCTGTCGCACTCCGGAAGCGTGCCACACCTCCGGATGCCCCCACCATGACGACGGCACGCAGCTTCACCCTCCTCTGCACCGTCGGCGTATTCTGCTTTATCAGCTATAACATGGTCCGGATGCCGGTGTTGTCGCTCTTCGCAGAATCGCTGGGTGCCACTCCTGAACGGGTCGGGCTCATCGTGTCGGTGTCCACCCTTACCGGGGTGCTCCTTAAACTGCCCTCCGGCGCGCTGTCCGACATCTATGGTCGACGGTTCCTGCTACAGATCGGCGTTGTGGCCTTTGGGCTCCCGCCGTTTCTCTACCCATGGATAACAGATCTCGATACACTGACTGCCCTGCGCTTCTTCCACGGACTGGCCACCGCTATCTTTGCGCCAAGCGCGCTCGCAACTGTCGCCGATCTCTATACAGCACGGCGCGGCGCGGCGCTTGGCACCTACACGGCCTCCACGCAATCCGGCGCGCTGCTCGGACCGCTCATCGGCGGCTATCTGATCCATGCGTCAGGATTTTCCGATGCCTTCGTGGCGGCCGGCATATTCGGCTGCATTGCCATCGCGATCTTCTATAGCCTGCGCCTGACGCCGCCTCCCCCGCGTATTCAGGAGAAGGGGTGGGCTCCACTGCTCGCGGAGATGTGGAAGGGCTTCAGGGTGGTCGCCAAGAATCGCAAGGTCCTGATTACCAGTTTGACCGATGCAGCCAAGATGATTGCGAACGGGGCCTTAATGGCTTTCCTTCCGCTCTATGGTGTTTCTGTAGGTCTGCATCCTGGTGAAGTGGGACTGCTGTTCACGGTCCAAGCCCTCACGTCACTCGTCTCCAAGCCGATTATGGGACGGGTGTCCGATAGCGTAGGACGTCAACCGCTCATCGTGATGGGCCTTGTGCTCTGTGCGGCGACCTTCATCTGCATTCCGCAGACATCGATACTATGGCTATTATTGCTGCTCTCGGCGGGCTTCGGGCTCGGTGAAGCCATCATCTCTTCCTCGTCGTCTGCGCTGGTCGCGGATAGTTCCGAATTCAAGACGCTCGGGGCGGGGATGGGTATGCAAGGGATGATTGGAGACATCGGCCACGCCGCCGGGCCGCTCCTGGCAGGGATCCTGATCGCGCGCTTGAATTATGCCGACGCGTTCGCCATCATCGCCGGTTTGCAACTCGTCGCGGCGGCGGTGTTCTGGGTGACGATGAGACGGGTGTAGTCTATAATGAGCCGGTGAGCAAGTCTCTTGATACAGAGAATATCGTCATCATCGTGCTGGCTGGTATCGGTCTGGTCGTGCTGCTCGTGATGTTTGTCTATGTGGTAAGGCAAATGTTCAGTCAGAAAGGGGAATAGGTTCCCAAGACCGCAGTGAGAAGCTAGGGGCTTTTTTTCGCTATGTTCACAGGCATCGTCGAAGAACTCGGCGCCATCATTTCAATCGACAAGTCCCTGGCCGGAACGAGAATGACGATCCTGGCCTCGGCGGTCATGGCCGACCTCAAAGTCGGGGACAGCATCAGCGTCAACGGCATCTGTCTGACCGTGGTGAACAAGGCTGAGCACAACTTTTCCGTCGAGGTCTCTCCCGAAACACTGTCCGTGACCACCTTCGGTCAACTCACGGCCGGTGCACCGCTCAATCTGGAACGTGCGATGAAGCTCAACGAACGGCTCGGGGGGCACCTTGTGGCCGGTCACGTGGACGGCATCGGCACGATTCGCAACCGTCAACATGATGGAAATGCTATCCTATTTACCATTGAAGCCCCGTCGGAGATCCTGCGCCATTGCATCGTGAAAGGGTCTATCACCGTTGACGGCATCAGCTTGACGATCAACCAAGTGACCGATCGCAGTTTTTCCGTCTCGATTATTCCGCACACGGCGAAGGTCACTACCTTGGGCCTCAAGCAAATCGGCGACGGGGTCAATCTCGAATCGGATCTGATCGGGAAATATGTCGAACGTTTGCTCCAGGACCGAGGACAACTTCCCGCCAAACCCACCCCGGTTGTCGATAAGGACTATCTCAAGAAACGCGGTCTCCTCTCGTAGAATGCTGAAAAAGCCCGCCAGCGGCGTTCTCGGCTCCTCGAAATCCTCAACGTACCCCTGAGGGTACGCCTCAGGTTTCGACTCGTCTGCGGCCTTGCTGGACGGACTTTTTGAGCATTCTACGTGGGACTCTTCCGTTGTTCCAGACGTGGAGGTATGTGAGGTTCTGGTATGTCAAAGGAGAGTTCACGCAGCCTTCTTACTATGGCACATAAGGCTTCGATGCCCAAGCGTCTCACAGTGGATCGGTTGCTTTCGAAGCGTGGAATCGCCTCACGTGGCACGAGCCAGGAATGGATCCGTGCCGGACGGGTCCGGATTAATGGACGGATCGTACGCGATCCGGCCACGTGGGTTTTGTGGCCCAAAGATTCTGTCTCGATCGACGGTCAACCGATTCAAGACTCAGCCAAACGATTTCTCCTCTTTCATAAACCCAAAGGGGTGATCACGACGCACAGTGACGAAAAGGGCCGCAAGACAATCTTCGATGTGTTACCGGCAAACTTGGGATATATGCATGCCGTTGGGAGGCTCGATCAGGCGACCAGTGGCCTCCTCCTGCTCACCAACGATTCAGCACTGTCGAACTTGCTCACCGATCCGACCCACAAAGTGATGAGGTCATACCTGGTCTCCGTGAGAGGAGCATTCACTGAGGTACAAGCCAAAAAGGCCGTAGCCGGAGTGTTTGCGGGAGGCGAGCGCCTTCAGTGCCACACCGTGAAGGTTCAGAAGAGTTCCGGGCGCGAATCACATTTGGAGGTGGTCCTGATCCAAGGGAAAAACCGAGAAATCCGCAGACTGTTCCAGGTGTTGGGGCATGAAGTCACCAGGCTCAGGCGCATTCAATATGGCCCCTTCAAACTCGAAGATCTTCCCTCCGGCGCATGGCGCGAGATCCCGATCGAGGACGTGAGAAAAGCGCTACGACTGTCCTAATCAGTCGATCATCTCTCTCTCTCCTACCCTGCTTCTGTTCCGGATGAAATTTGGCGAGTACAAATGCTACCGAGGATGGACAGCCCGAAAGTCGTCAACGAATTCTCTGACGAGTGGCTCAATTGAATTGATGATCCACAATCGCAGGTTCTGTTGACCAACCGTTCTGAACATGTCTGGAGTGGACCACGTTGGTGCAAGCACGATGTGTTGCGGCCTGGACACCAATGATACCGCTTGGCGAAGTTCTACTCTTGCATTAAACGAATATTGCCCCGATGAATGTTTGTCTGTAACAAGATGCACGGACAAAGATGGTTGAGCGGGCATATCTGATCGTTCTGATTGAGTGAGGACTCGTATCCCGCGGGACCGAAGGATGAGTTCGACGGCTGCACGAAGCGACTCTTGTGATAGGCCGTCCGCTTGCGCGTCTGGTTTAATATCTTCAATGACCACTTCCACCCCCTGCAACCCCCGTAACGATTCGCGCTGTTCAGGGGTCGCTGCGCCAGCCAAGCTCAGCTCGAAGCCGGTCAAAGTCATGAGCATTGCCATTACGACATACCGCATAGTACCTCCACAGTTGGGCAATCTATTCGATGCTGAGGGGTTACTGGCTCCAACGGACATGGTCGCACGTTTGGGATGGTCCGTCGCTCATGAAAGTCCTCACACCGTACGCCGCTCAATCTTGCTGCATGACGAGCAGCAATTGTCCAGCAGATATACTCCCACTCACCTTACAAAATACCTGCCGCACTGTGCCGTTGACCGGCGCATCCACCACAATTTCCATTTTCATGGATTCGACGATCAGCAGCGGGCTTCCGGCCGTGACGTGCTCCCCCGGCTTGACGAGCAGCTTCCATATCGTGCCGGTCACATGTGAGCTAACGGCATGCGCCCCTTCCGGGAGATCCAGTTCGCTCTGCGCATC
>DATDFW010000230.1:0-3365 GCA_036522375.1 Nitrospiraceae bacterium | reverse complement strand
CCCATTCGAGCCGGAGCTCTATCACCGGGCCGGAGTTCGATGCACGTTCGTCGGCCATCCATTGCTTGATATGGTGGCGTCGCATTATGATCGTGCAAAGCTTCGCCGGGAGTTCGGTCTGAACGAATCCGCACGCGTTGTCGGATTGTTGCCGGGGAGCCGTGTGAGCGAAGTCGAGATGCTCCTGCCGGTCCTCCTCAAGGCGGCGGCTCAACTGGTCCTGGCCGAGCCGGGAACGCAATTTATTCTGGCGCGGGCCTCCTCAATTGACGATAATCTGATCCAGACTCTACTGCGGCACAGTCCTGTGCCGGTTCGGGTAGTGTACGATCGAGCCAGCGAGGTGATGGCGCTCTCTGACGTCTTGTTTATTGCGTCGGGGACGGCAACCTTGCAGGCGGCAGTGGTAGGGACACCCATGGTGTTGTTGTACAAGACCTCGCCGTTGACCTATCGGCTGGCTCGTTGGCTAATCACGGTGAAATGGATCGGGCTCGTGAATTTGGTGGGAGGACGACTGATCGTACCGGAGCTGATTCAGGAGGAGGCGACGGATGAGCGGTTGTGCCGGGAGGTCTTACGCCTCTTGCGCGACCCATCGGCCTATAATGAAATGAAAGAAAGACTGAGACAGGTCCGTCAGTCATTGGGAGAACCCGGCGCCTCCAGCCGAGCGGCACAGGTGGTATTGTCCGAATGTCGACTCTAGATCGCTTGATGCGATTGCTCCGCTATCTGAAGCCCTATCGGGTTCGATTGGGTGCGGCCTTTATGTGCTCGGGGTTGGTGGCGGCCTTCTCAGGCGCCTATGCTTGGCTCGTCAAACCCGTCCTCGATGAGATTTTCATCAATAAAAATGAAAGCCTCTTGCTGGTGCTGCCGATCGCGCTCTTCATCGTGGCGGTGCTCAAGAGCGTGTTCAATTACGGCCAAAACTACCTCATGAGCTATGTCGGGAATCAAGTGATCACCGACATTCGAGGGGAGTTGTTTGGGAAACTCATCCGTTTGCCCGTTCCCTATCATGATGTGAATACGTCTGGGCGGTTGGTGTCCCGCGTCGTGAGCGACGTCACGTTGATGGCCAACGCGGTGGCGGGAGTCCTCAAAGACATCTTTCAGCAGGGCCTCACGTTTCTCGCCATGATGGGTGTGATCTTTTATCAGAATGAACGGCTGGAGGGTCTTTCGGTGATCGTGATTCCACTGGCGGTTTTCACGATGGTGCGGATGGGGAAGCGGTTGCGGGCATTGGCGGCAAGCGGCCAGGAGCGAATGGGAGATATGGCCTCCACCCTTCAGGAATCGTTGTCCGGCATTCGCATGGTGAAGGCCTATGGACGCGAAGAGTCGGAAGCGGCACGGTTTCACCAGAGCAACCGCTCGTTTCTCAGTACGACAATGAAGGCGATTCAAGTCTCATCCCTTGGGTCGTCGCATATGGAAGTGATCGGTGTCGTGGGGGTCGCGGTGATCATATGGTATGGCGGTTTCCTCGTGATCAATGGTTCGATGACGCCGGGGGCGTTTTTCTCGTTTCTGACGGCGATGTTCATGGCCTATGCGCCGATTCGTAAACTGTCCGGTTCCAACAATCAGATTCAACAGGCGCTGGCAGCGGCGGAACGGGTCTTTAACGTCTTGGATCTCAGGACCGAGCAGGAAGCGGAACGGGGTCAGTTGGAATTGCCGCGGATTACGCAGTCGGTGGCCTTTGACGATGTGACGTTTCACTATGAGAGCCAGGCGGTACCTGCGCTCAACGACATCAGCTTGACCATTCGTGCCGGAGAAATGGTGGCCCTGGTCGGCAGCAGCGGCAGTGGAAAGACGACGTTGGTCAATCTGATCCCGCGCTTCTACGAACCGACAGCCGGCCGCATTCTCATCGACGGTGTCGATATTCAGTCATACACCCTCCGCTCGCTCCGATCGCAGATTGGGATGGTATCGCAAGATGTCGTCTTGTTTGACGACAGCATTCGCAACAACATTGCCTTTGGGCGTGAACAGGCCACCGACGAAGATATTATCCGAGCGGCGCAATTGGCCTATGCGCATGAGTTTGTCGAGCGTTTTCCAAAAGGATATCAGACGATCGTGGGTGAGAAAGGCGTGAAACTCTCCGGAGGGGAGCGACAGCGCTTGGCCATTGCCCGGGCGATCTTGCGCGACCCTCCCTTGCTCATCCTCGATGAAGCGACGTCGGCGTTGGACACCGAGTCCGAACGGGTCGTCCAGTTGGCGCTCGCCAACTTGATGAAGAATCGAACGACCGTCGTCATCGCCCATCGGTTGTCCACTATTCAACAGGCCGATCGAATCATGGTGCTGGACCGAGGCTCGATTGTCGAAGTGGGGACGCATGACGAGCTCCTTCGACGAGGGGGACAATACCAGCGGCTTCATGCAATGCAGTTCCAGGATGTGCCGGATGCGTAGCCTTGCCCTGAAGCGGGTAGAGACGTGGCTGAAACTTTCTGTGCTTCCTCCGATCGGGGCTGCGGTGATTCGAGGGCTGGGGCGATCCATGCGGATGGACTCGCAGGGCCACGAGCAGGTGGATGCATTGTACCGGCAGGGCCGGCACATCATCCTCGCGTTTTGGCACGCGCAGCAGCTCATGATTCCGACAGGCTATCGTGGCACGGGAGCCTACGTACTGATCAGCCAGCATCAGGATGGTGAGATTATCGCGCGCATCATCTCTCGATTCGGGCATTGGGCGGTTCGTGGGTCGAGCACCAGGGGCGGGGCGTTCGCCTTACGGGAATTGATTCGCCGTGGACGCTCCGGTGCCGACCTTGTCGTGACTCCCGATGGACCCAAGGGGCCTCGCCAAGTTGCGAAGGTTGGAGTGATTCAACTGGCAAAGGCGACCGGACTTCCGATTGTGCCGCTGGCATTTAGCTGCTCAAAAAAAAACTCTTCGCGAGCTGGGATCGATTCATGGTCCCATACCCGTGGTCCCGAGGCCTCTACCTGTGGGGCGCCCCGATCTGGATCCCGCGAGACTCCGATGAACAGGTGCTGGAGAAGGCATGCCTGGAGCTTGAGACGGTCCTGAATCGACTGACGGATCAGGCGGATGCCGCCTGCAAGGTCTAGCAGGAAGGGCTGGCTAGACAGGTTGATCTGGTTCATCTGGTTTGTTTTGTTCATCTGGTTAATCTCGTTCAGCCAAATAAACCAAACAGACCAAATAGACGAGAGAAACCAGCCGGCTCCTGCGCTTCCTGCATCATGGCCCATGGCTGATGGCTGATCGCTCATATGTGGCGTTTCTTTTATAATATTCTTCTGCTGGCCGTTTCGCCGGTCATCGTGGCGATTCTGTTGGCCAAACAACGCTGCCGTCGTGGATT
>DATDFW010000229.1:0-13858 GCA_036522375.1 Nitrospiraceae bacterium | reverse complement strand
CGAACGCCGTTGGCAATGAAATGTCTCGCCGCCAACTTCGCCATTTCCCCCGCTCCCACCAATAGCACCGTCTTCTCGCTTAAGTCCGAAAAGATCTTTTTGGCTAATTCGACCGCGGCATAGCTGACCGATACGGCCATCTCGGAAATTTTCGTTTCCGTCCGCACACGTTTAGCGACGGAAATCGCTTTCTTCACCACCTTGTTCAGAATGATACCGGTCGTCTTATGTGTAAGTGCAACCTCGAAGGCCTGTTTGATCTGGCCCAGAATCTGCGACTCACCGACGATCATGGAATCAAGACTGGCAGCCACACGGAACAAATGACTGATCGCCCGATCCCCCTGGTGCCAATACATATGGGGAGTTAGTTGCTCCGAGGACAACGAAAGGTGGGCATCGGCCAGGAAATCCTGGATTCCTCCATATCCGGATTCGATTTCATCAACGACGGCATAGACCTCAACGCGATTGCACGTCGACAGTAATATCCCTTCCCGCACCCCCTGGTACGAACAGAGACGGGTCAGCGCTTCGCCCATCCGGCTCTCAGGGACCGCAAGTTTCTCACGGATTTCAATCGGGGCGGTCTTGTGACTTAGTCCGACAACGACAATGTGCATATTACGACACCGGTCCGTGACTCTTGAGGACCACGCCAATGAGGGTGAGGATGACCCCGGCAAACCCAATAATCGTGAGATACGCCGCTCGTTTAGCTCTCCAGCCCACTGTCAGTCGACCCGTGAGTACGACGAAATAGAATACCCACGTCACCAATGCCCCTGTTTGCTCGGGATTCCAGTTTAGATAAGACCCCCGAGAGAGCTCAGCGGAAAGCGCACCAGTAATGATGCCGAGTGTGAGCAGCGGAAATCCGGTCACAATCGACTGTTGATTTAGATGGTCCAAAAAATCCAAGGCGGGTAGCTTTGAGTAGAGGGCATTGAAACGTTTGGACTTGAGAAGTCCGTCCTGAATCAGATACATGAGACCAGCTACAAAGGCGATGGCAAACCCCACCGTGCCGAGCATGCTCAGGGTGACATGGACCCACAGCGTTCGAAAGACTGGAGTGAGTGCCGGAGCGGTTTCTGGCAATGCCGCGGCTGAGACCAGGGAAACCAATGCCAAGGGAACGATGAATGAACCAAGCACATGGAGACGATGGCGAAACTCCACTACAAGAAAGACCAGAATTAGCATCCAGGAAAAAAACGACAGCGCTTCCTGGAATCCTGGCAGCGAGACATCCGTCGCCCCGCTCATCCGTGCACCCAACGCAATCGTGTGGGAGGCAAACCCGGTCGCTGTAATACCTAAGGAGACGTTTGACAGGCCTTCAGACGGCCGGAGGAGGTAGACAAGAAAAGAAACAGTCGCTGCAAAATACAGGGTCATCGTGACCACAAAAAACACTGCGGCCATAGAGGTCTATCCTCTCAAATTTTCAAGACAAATGGATTGGTCACAAACAGGGAATTATATCGATGGCGCGAGAATGGAGTCAACCAAACGATCCTAGAGCGGAAAGCCAAACAACCATGGCTCACCTTCCCGGCATCCTCTACGTCGTCAGCACACCAATTGGGCACCCTGATGACATCACCCTTCGGGCTCTTGCCATACTGCGCCGCGTGACAGTGATTGCATCAGAGGATCCTCGCGTTACCCAGATGCTCCTGGCCCATCATGGCATCACCGCAACGGTCACAAGCTACGGCCCTGTCAATCGTCACGAGAAGATGTTGCTCCTTCTCCATCGACTCACTCAGGGACAAGATGTCGCCCTTGTCTCAGACAACGGCACCCCAGTCATCTACGACCCAGGTAATCTATTTGTGGCTGCTGCCCATCAGGCAGGAATCCCGGTCATGGCCATCCCTGGTCCCTCTATGTTGACAGCGGCAGCGGCAATCTCCGGCTTTTCTGGTAATGCGATCATCTTTGAAGGACACCTTCCCCAAAACAAACATCGTCTGAGGCAATACCTCTCCCGATTCCAAGAAGAAAGAAAAACCCTCGTATTCTATGTAGGTGCCAGAGCTCTCCCAGGGCTACTAAAAACCCTAGTGCAGATATTCCCCATGAGACAAACTGTCATTGCCTTGAATCTCACAACGAACGAAGAGGTGCTCTCTCGTGGGAGGCCGAGCGAGCTGCTCGATCAGATTGGACCGGTGGCAAGGGACTCAGCGGTCACGGTTGTCATTGAAGGGTATCGGATAGGATCGCACAGAAAAAAAGATGGACCGAAAAATGTGCCGCGCTATTCGTCTTCACGACGGCGGATAAATACTCGATAGGAACCCTTCGACACGATCTTGCGAAACGATGGTGTGCCTTTATGGCTCACACTGGATGAGACATTCTGAATCGGGTCACCATCGGCCAACAGCATTGAAAGAACTGTTCCATGGCTTCAAGCTTCAACTTGGTCTTGACGAAATTATAGGCACAAATCACTCCTCGTAAGTCCAACTCGTATTTCCCTTTTTAGTTCCGGCCACGTCTCTCTCCCAGCAACCATGATGACTCTTCGCCGGGCGTTCGCAGGAAGCAAAACCTAGCAAGTCGTCCGCGGCCGTGCCACACGGTGCTAAGTATCACGACCTAGAGAACGCAAAAAAGAAGGGGCAGCACCTCGCTGCCCCTTCTCACACTCTCACGGCACGTGTTTCGACTTAGTTCTGGCCCTTGACCAAATTTGGCTTGGTATAGTCCATCCCATAGTCTGACTTGTTGCCGACTGCATTGCCCCATCCTGGCTGGGGTTCACACTGCCAGCAGGGAGCAGCACCAGTATACTCACCGATCGGGCTCGTGATACCGGAATCGATCTTTCCCGGAAGCACTGAACCACCAATGCCACCGGTAATGCCACCGCTGTTCGTGACAATCCCACGCTCGGTCATGGGGTCTGGGCGCTGTCCCAGTCCGCCGAACCCGGCAAGCTTCTCATTACCTCGAATGACGGTAATCTCACGGACAATCTTACGGCCGGTGCCAAACGGCTGATTCACACTTGTTTCTTCGAATGCCTGAACCGTCACGTCATCACCAGACTGAAGAGTACGAATCTGATCGAAATTGGTCATGTCATCAAAATAGACCGTGAAGTAGTTCATTGCCCCACCGCCTGCGCGCCCTTCATCGTGGGAGCTTCCACCTCCTTCAAGATACATTTTCTTCCCCGGAAGATCGAGACCGATCACGCGGCCATATATGGTCTCCGCCTGCGACAATCGATCTAAGAAACTGGACCGGTCGAATGTTGTCACACGCGTACTGGACCCCGACACATCACCAACTCCCTCGCCCACACCCAATCCGGATTGATTCGTTTGCAAACGCTCCTGAGCGATGGACACACCCACGGAACCGACAAGAAGAATTGCCGCTCCCAGTGCCAACACGTTACGCATGTGCTGCCTCCTCGGTGAGATTTAGCGTATGAAGTGAAATGACAGATATTAAGTATACGAAGATGGGATCAACATCACGAAAATTAAACTTCATCATCGCTCTAGAGCAAGAACTATAGGCTACCCTCTCGAACATGTCAACTGAGGATTATGACTGTCATTGATTCAGGTTCGCGAATAACCCGACCATCCGGAATTGGCAGACAATCACTCCAATGACACATGATCAACTAGTGGTGCCCAGAGGGAGGGTCGAACTCCCACTCTCTTGCGAGAACCGGATTTTGAGTCCGGCGCGTCTGCCAGTTCCGCCATCCGGGCATATCCGTTTCACCGGCGAATCTTCTTAGCACGAAGGCATGTATGGGTCAATCCGTTCTCCTCTTTCCTTGGCATGACCACGGTGTTACAATCTTCTCGTTTCTATTCACCTCATAACATATGCAGGAGGACCCTCATACCATGGCAGACGTCCAATGTGTCACGTGTGGACAAGCCGGAGAAGTTATTACTGATCCTCTCTTCATGGGGAAGCTTGAATCTGAAATCAAAGCCAAGGTTTGCAAACCCTGCTGGAAGAAGTGGGAAGGCATGCGGGTGATGGTCATCAACGAGTATCAGATCAACCTGGGCGAAGAAAGTGGCAGAGAGCTCGTGAAGAAACAGATGAAAGCGTTTCTCAAACTTGGCGAGCAAGCTGATACAGGAAAACTCGATCAGAACTATCGCCCACCGGCCTAGACCGGACGGCTCTACTTGGCATGCACGGCGCAGACCAATCTGTCGATCATGGCAACCAATTTCTCCAGCGATCTCGCAGGCTTCGTTGACATGTCAAATTCAGAAATGATAGATTATTTTATTCTTGACCCATCCGCGTAGCGTGATACACATCTCCTCACGACCCGTAAACTGAGGAGAGGGGGAGTTGGTTTGTTGTGATTACACAGATGCAAGTAAAAGGATTAATGTTCGACCCCTCTAATAACGCATATATTGTGGTGCTGCGTGACGATGAGCACTCCGACATGCTCCCCATCTGGGTCGGCAAGTCCGAAGCTAGCGCCATCAGTATGGCGCTAGAAAATGTCACGCCACCACGACCGATGACGCACGACTTCATGAAGTCGTTTCTCGATGTCTACAACGCGAAAGTCATCAGTGTCGTCATTACAGACTTGGCGGAACATACGTATTTTTCAAAGATTCACCTCATGTACGAAGACTCAGAATACACTGTCGATGCCAGACCCAGTGATGCGCTTGCACTGGCTCTTCGTAGCAACGCACCCGTGTTTGCGAACGATTCCGTCATCACCAAACAGAGCTCAGATGAACTGGAACAGTGGCTGGAGAATCTCAAACCCGAAGATTTCGGCAAACTGGACTCCTGATTCAGCGAGATGTACCCATGAGCACCGTCGATCTGCCCAAAGATCAAGAACTCATTGAGTATCGAGTGGAGCGTATCCTGGAGGAAGCCAACACCGACACCAGAATTGTCGTATTGGCACGACAGGACGGTCCTCTGGATACATTTCCAATTTGGGTTGGAGCAGCAGAGGGTAACGCCATTAAGTTAGCGCTCGATACTATGATTACGCCTCGACCAATGAGCCATGACTTGATCAAGAGTTTTGCCGAACATTTGAACATCACGATCCAGCGCGTCGTCATCGTGGACGTCAAAAGCAGCACCTATTACGCCATAGTTCATGTCGCCAACAAAGGCGTGGAGCGGACGATAGATGCCAGACCCAGCGATGCCATCTCGTTGGCTCTCCGGGCTCCCTGTCCGATCTATATTACCCAAGATGTATTGAAGCGGCGAAACACCTCAAATCTCGACGCCTGGTTGGCAAAACTAGAGTCGAAAAATGTCAGCGCATCAGAAGTACAGGAAACTTGATTCATTCGATCGTAGAGGAGTGGGGCAAACAATGCTGACTTACATGCAAAAGCCTTTGGACGTACTGGAAAAGTGGTACCTTGTAGACGCGGAGGGAAAAACGCTGGGCCGATTGGCAGCCCGAGTTGCAGGGATTTTGCGTGGCAAACACCGGCCAACCTTTACCCCTCATGTGGACATGGGAGACCATGTTGTCATTGTCAACGCGGAAAAGATCCATCTGACTGGCAATAAGATGGCCACGAAACTCTATCGCCGCCATAGCGGATTTCCAGGTGGACTCAAGACCGCAACGGCGCAGCACGTCTTCCGAAAGGATCCAACCGTGCTCGTAACCAAAGCGATCGAGGGAATGCTTCCCAAGAATCCACTAGGAAACCATATGGCGAAGAAACTCCGCGTCTACGTCGGACCCACACATCCGCACCAAGCTCAAGGGCCAGAACCGATTACCCTGTAATCATCACCACGAGTCAAGAAGGAGACCTTATAGCATGGCAGTAGCGACACATTATGCAACCGGACGACGAAAATGCGCAATTGCCAGAGCCTGGGTCACAGGAAAGGCGGGCGATATTACGATCAACGAGCAACCTATCGAGAAGGCCTTCCCACGACTGACCTTGCGGCAGATTATTCAATTCCCGCTCGAAATTGCTGGTGTTGTCGGACAGTACTCGATCAAGGCCACGGTACACGGTGGTGGACCGACAGGACAAGCTGGCGCCCTTCGCCATGCAATTGCACGCGCATTGGTAGTACTGAACCAGCCACTCCGTATGCCCTTGAAGAAGGAAGGCCTATTGACACGCGATTCGCGCGTCAAAGAGCGAAAGAAGTACGGGCAGAAGGGCGCAAGAAAGCGGTTCCAGTACTCAAAGCGATAAACATCGGAGCCACAGGCAGAAAGAGGGAAGGCTCCAAGCCTTCCCTTTTTTATGTCTGTGGAGGAATACAGCGGAAATAAATAGATGAAGAAAGTACGCGTTGCTATCGCAGGAGCCAGTGGATATGCCGGAGCGGAGCTCGTCCGCCTGGCGGCCCTCCACCCGCACTTTAAGCTTCAGGCTGTGACATCGGAGAAATCTGCAGGAACTCCCGTTGCAGCAGTCTTTCCCAGTCTGGCGGGCCTCGTGTCTCTTTCATTTCAAGCGCTTTCGCCCGAAGCCTTAGCTAAACAGTCTGATGTACTTTTCTTGGCTCTTCCCCATACTAAATCGTTGGCTCCGGTCTCTGCCTGTCTTCAAACCGGGAAGCTGGTGGTGGACCTTAGCGCGGATTATCGGTTGAAGGATCCAGCCGTGTATGAACAGTGGTATCACACGCCTCATACATACCCCGGCTTACTCAAAGACGCGGTCTATGGACTACCCGAATTGCACCGAACCGCAATAGCCAAAGCAAGATTGGTGGCATCACCTGGCTGTTACCCCACTGCGGCCGTTTTGCAGTTAGCTCCGCTGTTCACCCAGGATCTCGTGCAACCTCACACAGTAGTCATCGATGCGAAATCAGGCATTTCTGGCGCAGGACGAAGCCCGGCTCTTCCCTTTCATTTTCCGGAAGCCCACGAGTCCTTGGAGCCCTATAAGATCGCGCAACACCGCCACATCCCTGAAATCGAACAAGAACTCGGTGGTTTGCTTCAACGACTATCTCAGCCATCTGGGACGATTGCCGCGCAGCCGATCGTGACATTCACGCCGCACCTCGTACCGATGAACCGAGGCATCTTGAGTACTGCCTACTGCCGCTTGAAGAGTCCAATGACACTGTCAGACCTTCGCACACTCTATCGAACCTTCTATAAAGATGAGCGCTTCGTCAGAGTCCAGGACGACGTCATCCCAAATCCTCGCTACATCAAGGGCACCAACTATTGTGACATCGGAGTCTACTTAGACCCCCGTGCAGGATCTGTGATTACGGTAGCCGCGCTGGATAACCTTGTGAAAGGTGCCGCCGGTCAGGCCATTCAGGCCATGAATCTCATGTTAGGCTTCCCTGAAGAGACTGGCTTAACGGCTCCCGCCGCTTATCCCTAATCTACATTGTCTGAAGAGAACGTTTCGTTCACGATTATGACCGAGAGTACATTAACCGCATCACCACGACGCGGGATCACATCACCGCAAGGGTTCCGTGCCGCAGGCATCCATTGCGGCATCAAGAAAGCAGGCCTGCTCGACCTTGCGCTTGTCGCCTCGGAACAGAGTGGTCCCATCGCCGGGGTCTTCACTCGTAATCAAGTGGTCGCAGCACCGGTCACCATCGATCGCCTACACCTACGTAGGGGCATCGGACAGGCCATCCTCATCAACAGTGGTAACGCGAACGCCTGTACTGGCGCCACAGGATTGGCAGCTGCAAAATTAACCGCAATGTCAGTCGCACAACACATGAATATCCCTGCACACCACGTATTCATCGGATCCACTGGCGTGATCGGTCGTGTGTTGCCGGTCAATCGGATTATCAAGGGAATACCGCACCTGCTTACTCAACTCAGCGACCATGGGGGCCTCAATGCAGCTCGGGCGATCATGACGACCGACCTCCGCCCGAAATCTATCGCTCTTCAGGACACCATCGATGGCCACTTGATCACGATTGGCGGGATGGCCAAGGGCTCTGGAATGATCCATCCCAATATGGCCACGATGCTGGCCTATTTCACTACGGACGCCTCGATTGCTAGGAACGCGCTTCAAGAGGCCCTCAGTCTGGCGGTCGAAGAATCGTTTAATTGCATTTCAGTGGACGGAGACACCAGTACCAACGATACCGTCCTGTGTCTGGCGAACGGCACCGCTAAAAATCGCATGATCAAGGAAGGGACGGTTGCCTTCCGTCGGTTCCTGCTGCTCCTGACTGAGGCTTGTCAGGCACTCGCGTTGGCCATTTGTCGCGACGGAGAGGGTGTAACCAAGGTTGTGAGTATTGAGGTGACGGGAGCAACCACTGTGGAGCGGGCACGGCAGGTGGCCCAAACCATCGCGACTTCGAACTTGGTGAAGACAGCCCTGTTCGGCGAGGATGCCAATTGGGGTCGTGTGATGGCAGCGATCGGACGAGCGGGCGTCCCGATTACCCCTTCGAAGCTGAACGTGTGGTTTGGCGGGGTTCAAATGGTACGACACGGAGTTGGACTTGGACCCACGGCTGAACAACGCATCGCGAAAGTCTTTTGTCAGAAAGAATTTACGATCGCCGTGGCGCTGGGGCAAGGGCGTCAGAGAGCCCGTATGTGGATGACCGACCTGTCATTGGACTACATCCGTATCAACGCGAACTATCGATCCTAATGTTATTAGTTCCATCACTGCTTCAGTTTGACTTCTCGATATAGAATATGCAAAATGGTGCCCCGAATCTCAGAAATGTATAAAGCCTTTTGTGATTCAAATAAATCCAACCAGGCCCCATGAGGGTGTTGTAGTCTGTGTCACGGTAGCCGCCATTAACATGACCTATAGGACTTAACTTCATCGAGAAGGAGAAGGAGATGAAACGACTGGCAGCTTTTTTGGGCATACTAACCCTAGCATCTCCCGCACTCGCCCTGGCAGAGGAACAAAGTGGGGGGTATCGGGGAATCGGAATGCTCTACTATATCTTCATGGCAGCGATTTTAATCTATGGAGTCAACGATGCCTTCGGCAGGAAGGCGATGTATGTGGCGGCACCCATTATAATCATCGGATTCTACTTCCTACTGCCTGATCACTGACCGCTGGCGCAGCTCTCACGAAGGAGAGCAAGGCCAGCTTATTTCAGCCAGTGAACATCTGTGTGATTTCTTCCAACCTGGCCGATTTTCTAGACCCACTGTGAATTTGGGAGCCCGTTCGCGCGCGAGCTTCGACCAGCCCCGAAACATCTCCTTCAATTCCTCATACTGCACGTACCCGATGACGCAACTTTCTTATGTTCCCTTCCTTCCAATCTGATGGCGTCAAGAGGAGGAGTGAGAATCAGAAGACTATGCCGAACAACATTTGATGAGTGACTGTTGGAGATTGTCAACTGAATGCGCGAGGGATTAGGGTGAGAGGAGCGCGCACCTACCGAGGACAGCGTAGGTACGGCGGAGATCTTGGTGAGACTTTAGGCTTCCCAGTCAAGCTGGGCATGCGCACCATCCCAACGCTCGACCCCCTGATGAACCATATTCCCTCGGGGCGTTAAGCTCCTCCCACATGAATACGATATTCTCCAGATGTGGATCAGTCAAGCATCCAGGCATTAGCAGAAGGTCAAAAAAGTCCATCAGGATCTCTCATGCCATCTAGAAATCTGTGCAGTCACTTCGTTTGTGATGCTGCAGTTCGAAGCATCAGAGCTGTGTTCGATGGAATATGGTGAGGATTTTTCGGACCTGGAACGACGCAGATGCCAGCAGATCGTTTACCGCAATAACATGGCGCGCCTCGAACAGCTTTCTAGGCATGCCCACTGTCCTCGGACTCTTCGTATTCTTCGATGAACTGCTCAAGTTCATCCAATTTGATTGGCAGGGCATTCTGAAACGAGACCCCAAAGGCGTCTTCCCCAACCCACTGCACGCGCGCATCTGCGATCAAGATGGGTTCCTCCACACTGGGAATGACCAGCCGCACACGGATTACCTTGCCGGGGCACACTTCAAGATCACAATCGAACCTGGCACCACCCATCGAGAGGTCGAGGGTGATCGTCTCGACTTCATGCGAGTTTCCCAAGAGAAATCCTTGCAGCGGTACGGGCACTCGGCGATACGCTCGTCGTTCCATATCACTCGCAGCATTCTTACTCGCATACGGAACGATGCTGAACCCCTGATCCCTCACATCGTGGATACCTACCGTAGGGATAGAACTCATCCTTACCGAAGTTTGAGGAGTTTGCCATCGAGGGTGGTATCCATCACGAACTTTTCGAAGTTCTTGTTGTACAGTTCGTTGAGCAGTTCCTGGGCATCCTCTGGATCAAACCAGAAGACTTGGTTGGCCCCAGTACTGGTAAGGGTCTCACGAACTTGACTCCCGTCAGCGTGATTCTTGACTTGAACTGCCAACCGACTTTTCGCATTAAGGGTAGTCTGTCCGATACCACTCTGGGCATCCACGACGACATCAATAAGCTGGCCGGTAATGCTCATGTCTGCTTCAGCTGCCCCGTTCCCTTTAGCAAGATTCGCATTCCAGCCTCTACTCCTGAGAAAGTCAACAAACGCCTGTGCTGTGGTCTCGCCGAGGGAGCCGCTGGAAAGGCTGAAATAACTTTCTCCGCCCCAGAGATGATGTCTGGTACCGAGGTGCAATCGGTCGGTACGACGGTCTTCAAAAGGCAAGATCGCGACGGTTGCTGAACTCATTGCGACGACCTTCTCATCGGCTCCCTTGGCTATAGGAATCTTCAGATCGATGCGCTCTCCCTTGCCTGCACAACCAGCTGCGATGATGATTCCGAGGAGCCCGATTGCTACGCGATGATAGTGCCTCACAGATTCCTCCTTCGTGTTGCCATGATCTTATGTCTGTGGCAGGTCTCCGGTTGCAACCCATACCATGCCCTTATTTCATCACGAAATGTGCCCGCCGATTCTGTTGGTAACAGGTCTCGTTCGCGTGTTTGCAGAAGGGCTTCGCTTCTCCATAGCTCGTGATCTGAAGCTGTGAAGCTTGGATACCTAGGTCTTGAAGATACATCTTGACAGCGCGCGCCCTTTTCTCGCCCAAGACGAGGTTGTATGCCGCCGTTCCTCGCTCATCACAATGGCCTTCGATCACCACAGTCTTGCCTTCGTTGGCACGAAACCACCCAGCATTGGCGTCTAACACCGGCAGACCATCTTTGCGAATATCAAACCGGTCATAATCGAAGAACACGTCGCCCAATGCAGTGATGCCGGAAGCGCTACTCGGCGCGAGCGAAAGATTCGATGGTTGGCTGCCTTCGGGTCGCGCGATCGAGCGTTCCTGCGGCACGGTCTTGATCGCGTCCGGCATGATCTCCTCACTCTTGCTCTTTCCTGCCTGTGAGGCGATATCTCCGGACGAGGATGAGACATTCTTACCGGCACAGCCCGCTAACAGAAGCATAAGGCCTAGGCTCAGATACAGGCTGATGACTCTTCGATCCATGGAATAGCCTCCTAAATTGTCGTGATCACTAATCGCGTTATTTCGAAATGTCAGGGCAGTTTGACTCTATCACCACCTGGACTACGCCCCCTCATTTTATGGGGCACGCATGACAGAGTGTCACTCTTACTTATAAGGAATCGATGGATGTCCGTCAACCCAAGATCTTGCTCTCCTGGCCCATGACGCTGAACCAAACAACCGATCTCCTCCGAACCAGAAGTTGCATCCCTCTTCGGCTTTCGATATGGTGCGGCTCATGACCCATTCCCTCGCGCGTTCACTCGTCCTTGCCGGCGCGAGCGGGCTTTTTATCCCCCTGAGTTTCCCAAAATCTGATCTTGGATTGTTGGCCTGGATCGCGCTCGTGCCTTTGCATTGGGCGTTGGACGGCAAGACCAAGTCACAAGCATTTTGGATCGGTTGGTTATCGGGAACGATTGCCTTTACCGGCATGATGGCCTGGGTGGTGACCGCCATGAACACCTATGGCAAGGTCCCGCTCGTGATCAGCTATGCGTTAATGTTGCTGCTCACGTCCTATCTGGGCCTGTATGTTGGCCTCTATTCTGCCGGGGTTGTGTGGTTTCGAACCCTCATTCCTCGCTATGGTCTCTTTGCCGTTCCCTGCTTATGGGTCACCCTCGAACTGATCCGAACGTATGCGTTGAGCGGATTGCCCTGGGGCCTCCTCGGCTATTCACAATATCGCCAGATTGAGGTGATTCAGATCGCTGATCATATGGGGGTCTACGGCGTCTCGTTCCTCGTTGTGCTCGTCAATGTCGCACTGGCTGAATTTTTGTCCTGGCTGATGCCACTGCGCCGGGGATTCCTTCCGGCAAAGCTCCCCTGGGAACTCGCAGCGATGACGGCATTGCTCGTGTCGCTTTCGTGGGAATATGGTCTTGGAGTGCTATCCGGAGCGCCTTTCACGGATATTCCGCGATCGTCCATCAGTGTGGGAGTGGTACAGCCGAATGTCGATCAGGCGGTGAAGTGGGATACCGCCTATCGAGAGGAGACCCTCGCGCGCCTTGACCGGCTGACGGAGAAGCTCGGCCGCACTACAGATATGGTGATCTGGCCGGAAGCGGCAACACCGTTTGTCTTTGAACGTGAACCGATCTATCAGCTACAACTCATCGCACTGGCTAATCGAGCCCAGACGCCGATCTTGTTTGGGAGCCCTGCCATACGGTTCTTTCCAGATCAGCGACCCTATCTGTTGAATAGCGCGTATCTTCTTTCCCCAGACGGGCAGCTACTGGGCCGTTACGATAAACAACATCTGGTACCGTTCGGAGAATATATCCCCTTTAAATCTTCGCTCCTATCTTTCCTCGACAAATTTGTCGAAGGGATCGGCGATTTCGAGGCAGGACCAGGGCCGACGATCCTGACCTTGACGCCAAAACCTCAGTCTGCGGGGGATGGGATACCGGGAACATTCTCTCGATCGGTGCGATTCGGAGCCGCGATTTGCTACGAAGTAATCTTTCCGAATCTCGTACGGAAATTCGCCGCAAACGGGGCGGAGTTCTTGGTCACCGTAACGAATGATGCGTGGTTTGGTCACTCGTCGGCAGCCTCACAGCATTTTGCGATGGTGGTGTTTCGTTCGGTTGAGAATCATTTGGCCTTTGCTCGTTCGGCCAATACCGGGATTTCCGGATTCATCGATCCGTTTGGGCGAATTGTCGAAGCGACACCGATTTTCACAGAGCAAACCGTCAAGGCGACGATGCAGGTCTGGCGGCCGGATACGTTTTACAGCCGGCACGGCGATGTGTTTGCCTATGGCTGTGCTATAATCTGCGCGCTTTTGATCCTCTTCGGCTCTTTCCGCACCAAGGGATCTGAGCCCGACGCAGTGCCGGTATAACCAGAAAGGATCGCTCCATGTTGGATGAAATCAAGAACCGTGTGCGGGCCGTCGAACAATTGGTATCTGAACTCCGGGGGCATCTTTGACTTCGCTCGCATGACGGCAGAGCTGGCACATCTGGAACAGCAGACGGCACAGCCGGATTTTTGGAATCACGCGCAGAAAGCCGCCAAGATCAGCCGAAAGAAGTCCACGATCGAACGCGATCTCCAGCTGTGGCGTGCCATCGATGAGAAGAGGAACGATCTAGGCGCATTACTTGAGTTGGCAGAAGAAAGTGACGACGCTGCGCTCGTGAAGGAGTTGACGTTAGAGCTGGATCAATTTGAGCCGAAGCTCGCCGCCCTACGGCTCGAACTGCTGCTTTCGGGCGAACTAGACCCCAACAACGCGATCGTGGCGATCCATCCTGGCGCCGGCGGGACAGAATCGCAGGACTGGGCGCAGATGCTGCTTCGCATGTACGTCCGTTGGGCCGAGAACAAGTAATTCAAAGTTGAAACGTTGGACT
>DATDFW010000228.1:0-7665 GCA_036522375.1 Nitrospiraceae bacterium | reverse complement strand
TCCTTTCCCAAAGCGAACGAAAGCACTTCGCGCAGGACGACCTCGATTGGTTGGTCAGACAATGAGCCTACCCTCTCGTGCTAGGCTCACCGGCAATGGGATGGCTCCGGATGGGCACAATCCAGAGGTAGTCCCACCTGCGTGAGGCTTTAACCCCCCCCTAAGTGGGAACCCACCGGCGTTTCGCTTCGCCAATAATCTACTCGCTAATGTTCCATTAGCTTCTTACCTCATACAATGAGTAATGAGATAACGACAAGGAGTACAGCAACCTCTGTACCAGAGTTTCCTCAGTGAAAAATTCCGAAGTTTACGCCGTAAGTCGTTGAGTCGACGTGGGTTGGTAAGTGAACAGCAGAGATGGCGCAAGATAGAAACAGTATCTTATCTGGTACGCTCTTTATCCCAGGAGATACAGACAGATGCAATTTTTGACGGGGAGAATGCTGGTAGAACTAAATATGGGTGCGATTTATTGGTGGAGATTTTTCATCGCGGCAGCACAGAGAATGATGAAGAAGCCGATCCAAAGCGCGGCTCGTTGGAAGGGAATTGCTTCGTAGAACTCTTCATTGCCTTCTTCTGCCTCATCAGACTTGAAGAATACAGTATAAAGAAAGAGGGTCAGAAGACAGAGCACGAGAAACAGCTTAATAAAGAAGACAATCAGATATGTCGAATGGTGTTGGATCCCGCTTCCGGTTTGCGCGGTGACGACCTGATTGACATAGTGGAGATTGATACCGCCGGTAAAAAGCAGAACGATCAGCAGAATGCCAGCAACTTTCTTGTAATGCTCATAGAATGCATTGGTAATTGGCTTGACCTGGTCCCTCGCGACTGCTGCCTTCAACCCAGGTGTCACGGCAATGACGAGGAACGCCAGTCCGCCGATCCAGATGACCGCCGAGACCAAGTGAAGCCAATGATTGATGATTGGAATAACTGTATGAGGATCGGTTACGAGCCGTTGAAGGGCATCCACTTGTGCAACTCGCGATGAGCAGTAAACAGAGATCGCCTCCAGGCGAAATCAATGAATCCTAACTCATCACGTTAGAATTTGAAGACTGGCGCGTCGTTGCCGAATCGTTTTTTGCGCAGTTCTTCCATCAACTCAACGGTAATCAGAGGGATACCGTTTTCGCGTGCGTGCTTTTCGACACCTTTCTTCACCATAGCGCGCAAGAAATAGGGAATCCGGTTGAGTCGTGTTTCTGAGTCTTCATCCCAGGCCACGTGGCCCTCTTCCGGCGTATTAAATGCGACTTTGATCTTCTCGCCACCCTTCGGGGTATACAGACACCATTGATCTTCATCCAGCCAATCGCCATGATCGACATAGGGGCGTGCGCGGCAGCCGCCGCAGATGTCTGTATACTCGCAATCACCGCATTTACCTTTGAGTTGCGGATAGCGGAAGGAATTGAAGACGTCGGACTTCTCCCACAGATCGACAAAACTTGTTTCGCGGATATTCCCGGCAGAAAGCGGCATGTAGGGGCAAGGGGTCAGCTCGCCATTCGGGGTCACACGCGCATAATTGGTGCCGGCGAGGCAGCCGCCGCCCATATAACCCGTCGCTTTAGTAATAGGTGAGTTTGGATCTTTTTCGTACGCGAGTCGTTTGAAATGCGGCGCACAACGGGCTCGGACAAGCATACCCTGGTAATGATCCTGACAGTTGACCAGGTAGCCAAGCACCTCTTCATACTGAGCCGAAGAGATGTCGGTGAGTTCTTCACCGCGGCCGGTACAGACCATGAAAAAGACATTGAGCACCTTGGCACCAAGCTGGTGCGCCCAATCGATCACTTGAGGCAGTTCCTGGTAATTCATGGGCTGCGCACTGAAGTGCACTTGGAATGGCAAGCCGTTTCGCTTGCAGGCTTCGATGCCAGCGAGTGCGGCTTCCCAGGCACCGGGTACGCCACGGAAGCGATTGTGTTTTTGGGCATCAAGCGAATCGATACTGATGCCCATACCCATCACGCCGATTTCAACCAGCTCCTTCGCCAGCCGGTCATTGATCAACATGCCGTTGGTTCCGAACACTACCATGAACCCGAGTTTCACGGCATGGCGCGCAATGTCGAGAATGTCAGGACGGACGAGCGGTTCGCCGCCCGTGATCACGAGGAGGCAACCCCTGTTGACTTCCGCAATCTGGTCGATGAGTTTGTAGCATTCCTCGGTCGAGAGTTCGTCGTTTCCGCCGGCTGACTTTGTCGTCGCATCGAGATAGCAATGGTCGCACTTCAGATTGCAGCGTTTCGTGAGGTTTAGTGCGATGAGATAAGGTTTAAAGTCATCGACGGTTCGGCCGTCGTGTGGTGCAGGGGCAGTGGATGACGGAGTAAAGAACTGGGATACCTGTTGCTGGATCGAGCCGAGCGTTCCTGACAGTCCCGGGAAGTTGACAACCGGCAGCGACCGTCCCATCAGTGACCGGCCTTGGGTTTCGACGAGCCGGTGAGGGAGGCAATCATGTCCTTCAGGTTACCGGTCTTCATGGCTTCCGCCATATAGTCCTTGGCTTGTTCGATGCCCTCATGGGCGACTTCGGCCGTGATAACGATGACGCCGATCTTATCGGCATGTTTTTCGATAAGGGCACGTGTACAGTCGCGCATAAACCCTTCGGGAGCCCGTTCGAGGCGTGATTGAGCTTCCGGTGTCCAGGTATAGATAGAGGCGGGAACAGGTTCTGCCGTATGGCTATTCCCATTCCCATGACCGTTCTCTTCGGGAGCGGTCGCACCTGTGGTCCCATTTGTCGCAGCAGCCACGGTCGCCTGTGCTTCTGTCGAAGCCCCGCTTCCCTTATTGGCAAAGATAGGAGTGTAGTCTTCTGAAGCCGCTTCCTGAATCATGGGTGCGGCATATTCCAGCGTGATCGTGGTCATGCCGAGCTTTCGAGCGGTCTTTTCGATTTTGGCCTTGGCGCGCCGGCGTTGAAAGCCGGCTGGGACTGCGCGGATTCCTTCTTTGGCGTCCTTGGTCCATTGCATAGGGACGTCATCGTAGGCCAGATCGGTTTCGAGGACCCCTTCCGCATGCGCCGCTGCTTCAAAAAGCTGCTTGTCGACCAGTTTGAAGCGATCACCTCCAGCGGCGCAGACAGGGCACCTCACGGGCGTCTCGCCCTTGCCGATATAGCCGCAGCCGTCGCAGACGAAATAATTCTGGGTCATCCGGTCCAAGTAAGCTTGGGTGCCGGCACTCACTTTCGGCTTTTCCTCCACGATCTCGGTCATCATGCCGCTGAGGGTCGAGCCCATGAGATCCTTCAGAACGGACTCGTCGGCCTGCATTTTTTCTCGGTCGATGCCGGCGGCATCCAGGCTTCCACCCAGCGCATGCATGGCATCCATCGCGCCCTTGGGCAAGATATGTCCCACAGCTGAGTCAACGACGGTGTTACTGATGATAGTATGGCCCTTCTCGATCGCGTAGCGGTGAATCGCGGTCTTGGCGACGCCTCTGGCAAATACGGGGATCTTCTCCATCCGGCGGAGGGCTTCTTCAGTCCAGGCGATCGTGTATTCAGCCAGCGTGTCGATCGGCGGCACATATTTGCGGTTCGATACCAGGATATTGCAGGGCGCCGACCGCAACAGATTTTCCGTGTTGCTGCCGATGTCCATATCCTCGTCGCTATGCACCCCGATCCGCCCGACGATCAGTAATGCCGGGATATCCTTGCGCACGTATTGAATGATCTTTTCGAAGGCCTTGCCGTCCAGCAGAGTGGTCTTGACGTCGGTTTGCTCGGCCTGAGCGATCTCGCGGCAGATGTCGAGGTGCGATTGGTAGATCTTCGCGAGGCCGCTGTCGATGATTTCTTCGTGTAGCTTTTCCTGTTCCTTGAAGCGGAACACTTTGCCGGCTTCTTCATTGAGGACACCTGAGATGCTATGAAAAGCGGCGTAGTGGAAATAGGGGTCGAAGGCCGAAATGGCTTCGACCGGCATATTGAAGGCTTTGCCCAGTGCCAGAGCGGTCATGAGTCCGCCGAATGAATAAGGGCTGCCGTCTACCGCCACAACGATTTTTCCACCGGTCATGGGCTGGGTTTGCTTGACGATCAGCATGTCAGAATTCCGCACGCGACGAAGGACACGCTCGGTGTTGCTTCCGATGACGCTGTCTTTCACCGCCCCGACACCCAAGGCGCCCATGATCACCAGATCATAGGCATTGGTATTGATGTCGTCGGCCAGCACCTTCCAATTCCGTCCTTCCAGCGAACGACGCTCGATCGGCAGGTTATTTTCCGCACATTTCTTGTCGACGTAGTCGAGATAGGAGTCGGTGATGATCTGAAGACCTCTGGTAATCAACGAATCATGGATTTGGCGCTGCCGGTCGAGTTCCTTTTCATCGTGGTATTCTTCGGGCAATCCCGCTTCCATCTGTTTGAAGCGTTTGTCGTGCATTTTGGCGGCGTAGACGTGACTGCCCACAATCTTCGAACCAAAGGTTTTGGCGAAGTGAACACCGATGTCGACGGCGGTATTGGAATGGTCGGAGTTATCGACCGGGACATAGATCGTCTTATACATCGAGATTTCTCCTCAAGATGCCCACCAAACCAAGGCGAACGAGAGTAATTATCAAAATTTCCAAACGGTTGACGTATTTCCCCGGCCTCAAAGAACGCTCATGCTAGCACCGGTCCGAATTCGAATGCAAGGCGTCCGATGGGACTGGCAGGACAATGTTAGGACGCCGGGGTGATGACGGATTTTTCGTCCGAATTCTTTGCGGAGCGAAGCGAGGGCCGGGAACGAAGGATCTCCTCCAAGGATAGAAGGGCATCGCGTCCAGAGTTCCCCTCAATCCCTCGAATCAAGTTCTTGTCGGCATAGGCGCCGGACTCTTTGGGGGCTTGGGACAGAGATCCCGTCCACTTCCGCGGGTCCCGACTTCCCTCTTTCCGTTCCCAAGCCCGGAGACAGGCCTTGGCAATGAAGGAGTTCAGTGGGGCCGGGTTATAGAGGAGCTTTCTGATACTGGTCGGGGTCAGCATCAAAGGGTTATAACCGGCTGAGAGATACCCTTCTTCTAACAGCCGTTGTTCCAGATCGGTGTTCGGCTGTATTCCCAAAAAGAACATCAGGGGGAACACACGCTCCTCACCCAGGATTGAGGCGACCACTTTGTAGGACTCTACGCTTTGGAGCAAGGACTCCTCGGTTTCTTTTGGACTGTTGAGCGAATAGTTGAGGATAACTTTCCCTTTGAATCCCGCTTCTGCCAGATAGCGACAACCATCATACAGCCGCTCAAGTTTGAATCCCATGTGAAGGTCATTCAGCACCACTTGGGAGCCTGACGTAATAGCGACCTCGAGATCGCCGACGCCGGACCGGACCATGAGTTTTGCCAACTCCGGTGTGATGAGCGACGTCCGAATATAGCCGGACCACTCGATCTCCAGCTTCTCCGCAAGAATCCGTTCAAGGATTTCGATGCACTGGGGATAGGCTTCTTTCCCGGTAATGAACTGGGCATCCGTGAACCAGAACCGTCTGGCGCCCCATTGATGGTAGTGCTGCGAGATATCCTTCACGACCATTGAGGGTGGTCGATAGCGGACCCGCTTCCCTTCGATGTAGGGGTAGAGGCAGAACGCACAATCGTAGGGGCAACCTCGCTTCGACTGGACTCCAATCGATTCACCAAGGTACTCACGGTGTTGCGGGAAGATCGAGGTCAGGTAGGGCAAGTCGACGGTGAGGGCATCGAGCAGAGCGGGCGAGCCCTGCTGGCCCTTTCGAATGGTCTTTCCCTCCCGGATGATGTAGCGCTCTTTCTCTAGCGATTGGCCCTCAATCACCTTGAGGATGGCGTCTTCACCTTCCCCAAGAATCCCGATGGTGCCTTCTGGAAGTTTGAGGATGAGTTGATCGGCAAATGCGGTAAAGGCCCCGCCGCCGATCATGATCTGCGTCTTCGGGAACTCCTTGGCGATCAACCAGGGGTAGGAGAGAGCCGCCCGGATATGACTGTAATAGCGATAGAGCTGTTGCAGTCCCGCAAACGAGGCCACGACCCGCTTAAGGGGATTACTCGCAAAGTAGAAGTTAAACGCATGTTCCAGCGACGAGTCTCCCTCATGCGGAGAGAAAATCTGAATGTCGCGCCAGGAGAAACAGACGAGGTCCGGCTTGAACTCGGTTGCCGCATCGCGGACCGCCTTGATCCGTTGGCCGTCGGGAAAGAGCGACAGATCAACAATGCGTTGCCGCACCTCCGGCTTGCGCCGATGAATAAAATCGGCGAGATAGGTCACGCCGATGGGATAGACTTTCTTGCAGGGTAGAAAGATGTAAAGAATCGATTCCATAGTCGGGACTCGAGGCTAACAACGTACGGTTATGAGCCGAACAAGAGTTGAGTCATCTGTCTTCCGCAATATGTCATACGCTCCATGCTCTTTGCTATTTCGTCGCCACATGAATCGCGACGATCCCGCCGGACAGGTTGCGATAGGTGACCTGACGAAAGCCTGCGTCGAGGAGCATCTGTTTCAATCGTTCCTGGTCCGGGAAGTTCCGAATGGAGGCGGGAAGATATTCATAGACGCCGGTCGTGTCATGCGCCACTTTTGTGCCAATCCAGGGAAGAAGCCGGAATGAGTACCAATCGTACAGTGTCCGGAGCCAACCAAAGACGGGTCGGGAAAACTCCAGGCATACAAACCGCCCGCCTGGCTGCACAATACGGTGAATGTCCGCGAGCGCTTGCCGGAGATTACCGACGTTCCTCATACAAAACCCCGTGGTCACCGCATGGAACGTCCGATCGGGAAATCCCAGGTGCTCGGCATTAGCTTCAAGACAGGTGATACGCTCTCCCAAGCCCCGCGCGGTTACCTTCTTCAGCCCCTCGACAAGCATGGCGTGATTCAGATCGGAGGCAATCACGCGACCGCCGGCGCCCATGCGCGGTTCGACCAAGAGCGCGAGATCCGCTGTTCCTGAGCCGACATCGAGTGCCCGGCCTCCTGTGGTGACCGGCACATAGGAAGCAGTAATCGCCTTCCACCGGTAGTGGAGGCCAAAACTCAGGAGTGTGTTGTTCAGATCATAGACGCCGGCGATCGAGGTGAACATCCGCTGCACAGCCTGTTCACGGGCCTGGCCCGACCAAGTCGAAACGGCGAGCGGAGCCGCCTGGGAGTCTGTCCCCTTCTGAACAGGTGGTATATCCACATGTACCATGAGAGCGTGGTAGCACCTGCCTTCCCGGTTTGTCAAGGCAGCCAGGCTCGCATGCTATAATCCTGCCCCTCATGCATAACTCGATCGTCATTAAAGGGGCCCGAGAGCACAATCTCAAAAACATCGACGTGACGATCCCGCGCGACCGGCTCGTCGTGATCACGGGGCTGAGCGGGTCGGGCAAATCGTCGCTGGCCTTCGACACGATCTATGCCGAGGGGCAGCGCCGCTATATGGAATCGCTCAGCTCGTTCTCCAAGCGCTTCATCGAGCATGTAACGAAGCCGGATGTTGATTTCATGTTCGGACTCTCTCCGGTGATCTCGATCGAACAGAAGACGATCAGCCGTAATCCGCGTTCGACGGTCGGAACGATGACTGACATCAGCAACTATCTCAATCTTCTGTACGCCACGGTGGCCGTCGCGCACTGCCC
>DATDFW010000227.1:0-4239 GCA_036522375.1 Nitrospiraceae bacterium | reverse complement strand
GACTGGGATCTGCTTTTCCCGGCCGTTCGCATCCACCATGACGACGGAGTATTCATTGAACTGTGTGCGCAGCGCGTCCAACTCCAAGGTTTTTTCTTGATAACGAGCTTCGGCGGCGGCAATCTGCGCCTTGAGGTCCTTGATTTGCCCTGTCTCATTCATAACGGGAGCCGGAGAATCTGTGGCGCCGGGAGATAGAGCATGTCCCATTCCAAGGGCACGGATTTTTAACCGCGCCTGCTCGATGTCCGAATTAATCGCGCCGATCTCGGTGGTTTCGATCCGCGTGATCTGTTGATGGAGGGCATTGGTGGTGGTAATCAGTGGGCCCAGGGCGAGCCACCCAGCGTCATTCCCCTCCGCCTGAAGCTCTTCTCCTTTGTAGACTGCGTTGATCCTGGCGTACATGTTGCCCCATTCGCGACGCTCCAAGAGCACCGTATCCGGCGGATACGTCTGTGAGACAATCTGATCGTCATTAACCCATTTGAAATCAAGCCCGTAGATATCACGATTTCCGATTTTTACACGAAGACGACTTTTCCCTTCCGGGCGGTCGGGCGTGACGGAGCGAGGGATGACTTCGCGTCCGGCCAGTTGCCCCATCACGTGTTGTCCATCTTTGAGGACGAGTTCGACGATACCTGAGGTCCAAAAGTATCCAAGACCGTTGATGATGATCAACAACAACAGCCCAAAGACCATGAGCAGAGAGATTGAGACGCCTGCGGCGCATCCCCAGATAAAGACATTGCCTGAGGCGAAGAATGTTTTGAATGGGCTGCACATTAGTACTGGCTATACTTTGTTCGCAACCGTTGTCTGACAACCTCCGCGACGGTGTTGATCAGAAACGTAAATACAAATAGGAGCACGGCCGCTAGGAATAAAAGGCGATAAAGCGTGCCCCCATGGGGGGCCTCTGGAATTTCCACGGCGATATTGGCTGATAACGTGCGAAAGCCATTGAAGAGGCTCCAATCCATAATGGGTGTATTTCCCGTTGCCATGAGGACGATCATGGTTTCGCCGATAGCTCGGCCAAAGCCGATCATCATGGCAGAGAAGATTCCTGGGCTTGCCGATATCAGTACGAGCTTGATCATGGTCTGCCAGCGGGTAGCTCCCAGGGCGAGAGACCCAGCGATCAAATGACGTGGGACATTAGACAGCGCTTCTTCAGAAATACTGAAGATAATAGGAACGATGGCAAAGCCCATCGCAAACCCCACGACGAGGGCATTCCGCTGGTCATACCTGAGCCCCCAATGGGTGGCAAACCAGGCCTTGTAGTCGGTTCCGAACAGGAACGACTCGATCGGCTGATTCAAGCCCAGACAGGCCCAGACGGCTCCGATGATGATAGGAATCAAGATAAATGTTTCCATCCCAGGGCGAAGACGGCGAACGATCGTGCCCGGGAGATATTGCCAAATAGTCGCTGTGATGGCGACGCTGACGGGTACCATCACGGTCATGGCGACCATCGCGGGAAATACTCGTTCGAGCATCGGTGCCAACCACAAGCCGGCCAGGAAACCCAGAATGACGGTCGGAAGCGCCGCCATGATTTCGATGGTCGGTTTGACCTTTGCCCGAAGATTGGGGTGCATGAACATCGAGGTATAGATTGCTCCTAAGAGGGCCAAGGGCACTGCAACCAGCATCGCATAGAGCGTCCCTTTGAGCGTGCCAAACATCAGCGGGACAAGACCGAACTTTGCTTCGAAGTCATCGGCACCACTGGAGGATTGCCATACATGTTCCGGTCCCTCATACCCTTCATACCAGACAGGTTCGAACAGAGTAGCGACTGTGGTTTCCGGATGGGGGTTGTGAATGGCATATGTGAGCAAGTCCCCACGGTCGGTGAGTGCGACAGCTCCATCGGCTTTTGGGGAGAATGTCAGTGTACGAATTGCCTGGTGATTCCCTGAAATCTTCAGCACAGTCTGTGCCGACGTGGAGTAGTGGACAAACAGATTGCCTTGCGCATCGCCGGTGATGAATCCTTTGTCGCGAAGAGATGGAGAGATGCCGGTGACCGGAGCAGGATGCGAATCTAAGTGATGAATAGGTCGAAGGCGAGTAATCGAACTCTCTTGAGTTTGCCGCACCGGCATCCAGACTGAAACATCGCCCGCGCTATTACCGATAACCAGAGAACGATCTCCAATCAAGTAGGACAGGGCGGTCACTGAGGTGCCGGATGGAGCCACGGAAACGGTTTCGATCAGACTCGGCCGGGCACTTTCTCGGACGTCATAGTAATAGAGATTCCCGGTAGCCGTTCCAACCGAAAGTGTTTCGCCTCGGCTGTCAAAAATGAACGCGGTCACAAGCTCAGTGCCATGGCCGGTGAGTCCAACGGGGGCATGGTCGAATGGTGAGGCGGTATACCACAGACGCCCTTGATCCGTCAGGGCTGCCGTCAGTGTCCCTCTCTCTGTCGGCTGGTAGGCCAAACGAATGATCCGTTCCTTTGTGGGCGTCAATGGCACCGGAGATCCAAGGGTCACCGTTGGAACAATCCGGCGTGCCTCATCGAATCCGGCTGTAAATTCCAGTGTGACGGGGATGAATTGGCCATCGTCCGTACCAAAGGCAAATCGATCTCCAGTCCCGACGGCTCGAGCGATGGAGGTGATATGGACCTTAGCTAACCCTGAAGGAAGGTCATAGGCGATGGGTTTGCCGGAGTGCGCATTAAAAAAACGAATGTGGTGCTCGGACCCTCCGGTGAGTTGATAGATCAACTCTTGATGTTCGTCCATGCCGACAAGGCTGGATTGCGGGTACGCTCCTGGTGGAGAGACGCCGGCAACATGACCGGTCTGGGCTCCCTGTGGAGCGAAAAACAAGGGAGCCACTTCTTTCACCAAGAAGACAAAAATACCGATAATGCTCAGGATGACGGCGATGCCGCCCATGGTGATGACGGCTCGAGCCAGCTGATCGAAAATGCGGCGCCACGAGAGACTTGCTGACTGGTGCGTGACCCTATGCAGGGGCGTATGCCCATACACCCCTGCACCGGGCGAGGGGGCGGGAGGGGAATCGGATTCGCTACTCAAGTTTCTTGAGTTCCTTCTCGATCATGTCGGCCTTGAGTGGAAAAAATCCGTCTTTGATCACGACTTTCTGACCTTCTTTACTATAGATAAACTTGATGAATTCTCCGATGATCGGATCCAGCGGTTTATTAGGCGCTTTATTGACATAGAGATAGAGGTGACGCCAGAGCGGATATGACCCATCATCCGCGTTTTGCTGGCTGGCTTCTTTAAATGCCATGCCGTCCTTCTCTGCCAGTGGAACGGCACGTACGTTCGATGTGAGATACCCAATGCCGCTATATCCGATGCCGGCTTCATCTTCGCTCACGCTTTGGACTACGGAGGCTGACCCCGGCTGTTCTTTGACTTCGTCCTTATAATCACCATTCTTGAGAGCGTGTTCTTTAAAAAATCCATAGGTGCCGGAGGCTGAGTTGCGTCCATAGATACTGATGGGACTATTACCTAAGCCGCCATTCAAGCCGACTTGCTTCCACACCTGAATGTTCTCATTGTGGCCCCAGCGTCGGCTCTTGGAAAAGATGGCATCGACTTGCGCCATCGTGAATCCTTTGACTGGATTGTCCTTATTCACATAGACAGCGAGCGCATCGATGGCGACAGGGAACGCGGTGGGTTTATATCTGAACTTTCTTTCGAAAGCATCCAACTCGGTATTTTTCATCGAGCGTGACATTGGCCCAAGTTGCGCCGTTCCTTCGATCAGGGCCGGCGGAGCCGTACTCGAACCCTTGCCTTCGATCTGGATTTTAACGTTGGGATACTGTTTGCGAAATCCTTCTGCCCAGAGTGTCATGAGATTATTGAGTGTATCCGAGCCAATACTGTTGACATTGCCGGACACCCCACTGACTTTGATATAGCCTTTCAGAGCGGGGTCTAGCACGATCGCGTCATCGGCAAATGCCGATGGGATACCGAGGACAAGCGTCCACAGGAGAACGAGACACCACAGAGTGGACATGGCAGTAGATCTTTTCATTGAGACTCCTTTCGTTATCAGAATTATGGTGGCGTCCTATTACGGTGGCGTAACCCCACTGTTACATGCGTGTTAACTCTGGTGATCACGCTACTCAACAACAACCGACTGGGGGGTCTGCTCCATTCATCAAGCACGTCGTCGCAATTCCACTGGAGCACCAGACCATCATGGATAGAC
>DATDFW010000226.1:0-12953 GCA_036522375.1 Nitrospiraceae bacterium | reverse complement strand
AGTCGAGGCCGATCTCGCCGTATGCGACGACCTTCTTGTTCTTTGCCAACCGGCGGAACTCATCGTACCAGCCGTCGACGATATGTTTCACTTCATGCGGATGGACCCCGATGGAGGCATAGACCGACGGGTGTTGCTCCGCCAGTGTGACTGCGGCCCGACTGGTCGCCAGATCGCAGCCGATGGTGACGAAGGCTTCGACACCGGCTTCCCGGGCGCGGGCAATCATGGCCTCGCGATCCTCATTGTAGCGGGCATCATCCAGATGGGTATGTGTGTCGAAGAGCATATGTCCGCCAGTATTAGGGGAAGGTTAAGGTTGAGGCTAAGGTGGAGATGAGGGAGTCAAATATTTGCTCAACCTTGACCTTGGCCTGCTTCACTTGCTGCAGTGTGCTAGGCGGGCTTGGTCACGATCATGTCGGCCAGTTCTAAGAGCAGAGCTTCGGTTTCCTCCCAGCCAAGGCAGGCATCGGTGATAGAGACGCCATGGGCCAGAGAGATGCCCTGCTTCCAGGTTTGTTTGCCGGGGTTGAGATTGCTTTCGAGCATCAAGCCCATGATGGATTGTCGGCCATCTCGGAATTGACGGAGCACCTCGCGCGCGACTGATCCCTGGCGCCGATGGTCTTTACGAGAGTTGTCATGTGAACAGTCGATCATAATGGGACGAACGATACCCTCGCTCGCGACTACGGCTTCTGCACGGGCCACGTGTTCAGCCTCATAATTGGTTTTGCCGCCGCCGCCCCGCAGGACGATATGCCGGTCGGGGTTGCCGGTGGTCTTGATGATGGAGGTAAGTCCATCGGCGTTGATGCCCAAAAAATGATGAGGCTGCTTCGCGGCGACCATCGCATTCCACGCGACCTCAAGATTCCCCTCCGTGCCGTTCTTGAAGCCGACCGGCATGGATAGCCCGCTGGCCATTTCCCGGTGCGGCTGGCTTTCTGTGGTGCGAGCGCCAATGGCGACCCAACTCCAGAGATCGGCGATGTATTGAGGTGAGACCGGGTCCAATGCTTCAGCAGCGCAGGGGACCCCACGTTTGTTGATGTTGAGAAGAATGGTTCTCGCGAGTTCCATTCCGGTGGCGATATCGCAGGTGCCGTCCAAATGCGGGTCGTTGATGAGACCTTTCCAGCCAACCGTGGTGCGGGGTTTTTCAAAATAGGTGCGCATGACGATCAGTAGCCGGTCGCGCAACGCATCGGCCACCGGCTTCAATCGGTCGGCGTACTCGTAGGCAGCCTCGGGATCATGGATGGAACAAGGGCCGACAATCATGAGTAGGCGATCCCGGTCTTGGCCGTGCAGAATGAGGCGGACGGCATCCCTGGTTTCCACGACCAATGCTGCGGCCTGGTCGGTAATCGGCAGTTTTGACTTAATCGTTCGCGGCGAGGGTAGCGGCTTGATGTCAATGATATGCTGGTTATCGAGAGGTCTCTGCATGGTTCTGCCCGTTAAGCTGGGAATCGCCTGTCTCGCTGTACCGTATCGAGCGGGATGTATACTCAGGCGCGTAAAATATAGCGTATATCAAAGGAAATATCCACAGGAGGACCCGTCTGAGGTTTGAGATGCCAGGTGCGGTACCGTAACTCTACTGTTTGACAAGTCTTGAGGACCTATGCTACTTAGCTCGCCCTCCATGATGCTACGCGCTTCAATAATGCGTCTGCCCTGCTTTCTTCGTGGCCCAGTGGCGATCGGCATCGTGCTTCTATTGCTCGCCATTGCCCCCTTTGCCGTCGCGCAGGATGTCCATCACGAGTTGGCGGCGGCTGACCATGATGGGCACGAACATTCTGATACCGACCTCTGTCAGTGGGTGCAGCACCACACGGCTGGTTCTCTCGATGATGGCGTTCCCCTCTTTACGGCACAAGAACTCCTTGCCCTGCTGGAGCCTCCAGCTGACACCGTTCTGCTGTCCGTCGAACTTTCAACGCCTGGCCCATCCCGCGCTCCTCCCCGCAGCTGATCACGTCATTTCAATTCACACCATCCTGGCACGGTCGTCGTCGGACTGCCTGCCGGCATGTCGTCTTTAATACGTGATTGTAGGAGGATTTCATGCGATCCATTATATGGACCCATCGTGGTGTTTGTTCGATATGTCTCTGTGTCGTCTGTCTGAGTCTTCTTTATCAGGGTCATGCTGTTGCAGCCGAGCCCAATCTCATCACCGGATCGGTCCAGAATCAGGATCTCCGCCGGGTGGATCAAGCCATCGTGCAGGTGCGCGATCAGGAAGGGACAGTGGTCGCCCAAGACGTGACGAACCAGGCTGGCGAATTTTCCGTCCTCGTACCGCAGGCAGGGACCTATTCGGTCAGCGCCATCCAAGAGACCTACCGCAGTGAATATGTCGTAGTCACGGTTGGGACGGACAAGCCGGCATCGGTGACTCTGACGTTGGCCCTGACGCAGGACATTGCGCTCGAAATTAGATCGCCGCTGCCACCGATCCAATACAAGGCCTCGAGCGAAACGTATTCCGTGAGCCGGAAGGATATCGAAGTCCTCCCCCTCGGCAACAATAACACCGTCGCGCAAGTGCTGCAGACGGTTCCAAGCGTAGTATATGGAGCCTTGGGGCAAACACATATCCGTCAGGACCACGCCAATCAGCAGTTCCGGATTGATGGGGTGCCGATTCCGGAAGGGGTCAGCTCGACATTTACCGACGTCATCTCTCCCAGAATGTGGGAACGTGCGGACATTATCCTTGGCGGCATGGAGGCTCAGTACGGCAACAAGACGGCGCTCGTGGTCGATATCACCAGCAAGAGTGGAACGCGTCCTCCCTTCGGCTCGGCCCAAATGTTGGGCGGCTCGAACCAGACGCTGAATCCGTCGTTCGAGTACGGAGGCACGATTGGCGAAAAGGTCCGCTTCTATGCCCTCAACAGCTATACCTCAACCAATCGGGGCATCGAGCCACCGACGGGAGGGCATTCGGTCTTTCACGATCAGAGCGAGCGCAATCAAACCTATCTGCGAGGGGACTATCAGCACGATAATCGCAACAGCCTGAGCTGGGTATTTTTGAATGCCGTGGCGAAGTATCAGATTCCGACGCTCCCCGGCTTGGCCGTGAACCCAGATGTGCTGCCCCTCCTTCAGGCGCAGGACCCGACTTTCTCACCCACAACCTCCCAGTCAGTGAACCAGAACCAGAAAGAAAATTCTCAATACACCCATTTGGTCTGGCGGCATGACGTGAACGCCGAACAATCTTTCCAGCTCGCCGGTTTTTTGCGGAATTCGTATGCAAACTTCACCACCGACCCGTTCAACACACTGGCCTACACACCCGATCAGCAGACGGCGAATCAGAAGCGCAAGGCCTACTCACTCGGGACGAGGCTCGACTACACCTGGACTCCTAACACCCAACATCTCGTGAAAACGGGATTTCAGTTCCAGTACACAAATGCACAAAATCAATTCCAGTTGTTTGACTTCGCCGTGGATCCAGTGACAGGCCTTCCAGTCGGAACGATGCTGACCCAAACTGCGGCCAATACCAACGTGCAGACGCGTCAGGAGGTCTGGATCCAAGATCAATGGAGCCCGACCGACCATTGGACCTTCAACCTGGGCGTGCGGTATGACCAGATTCAAAGCTTCTACAATGAAGGACAGATCAGTCCCCGCCTCGGCGCCACGTACAAGTTGAATCAATCGAACGTCTTCCATGTCAATTATAGTCGGCTGTTTACGCCACCGAATGTCGAACAAGTTGCGTTTACCAAGGTGAATCTCCAGGGCACCACCGCCCAACCCGATGACCCGACCGGATTCAGACCAAGAGCGGAGCGCTCTAACTATTTTGAAGTGGGCAGCTATCATGCGCTGACCAACTGGGCCACGCTGGAGTTGACCGCCTATTACAAGCGGAGTCACTTCCAGTCAGATGCCGGGCAGTTTGGCACAACGCCGATGCTGAACTTCTTTGCCTTTCAGTGGGGTTATCAAATGGGCATCGACGGCGCGCTGAAACTGCAAATCACCGACAACCTTAGCGCGCGCGGCAATGTGGCCTGGGGCCGGTGCAAAGCCAACGGGTTGCAGTCGGGGAATTACTTGCTAGATACGAAAGAGATCACGGACATCAACACGGCGGGCGGCGTGTTCTGCGACCACTCGCAGACCATGACGAGTTCCGCGGTGGCGGCCTATCGGTTCCGCGAGCGGACGACCCTGTCGGGACAGATGCTGTATGGATCAGGCCTGCGGACATCGGAGAGCGAGGATGCGTTCACCAACTCTTCGCACTTCCAGTCCTGGACCACCTACAATGCCTCACTGACCCACGTGTTCCCGCTGCCGTGGGATCAACAAAAGCTGCTCGTGGGAGTCGATGTCATCAACGTGCTTGACCAGACGTACTTCTATAACAGGGGCGAAGGCGGTATCGGGCTCGGGGTGGCCCACGCAGGGATGCCACGGTCGTTCTTTTTCCGTGGCCAGTGGTTCTTCTGAGGAGCCAGGTTGAGGTTAAGGCCAAGGTTCAGGCAAGATCAGAATATCCTTCTTAGCCTGAGCCTCAACCTTAACCTAAAACGATGGGGGAGTATTGTCGTGCAGAGGGGTTATCGGGTTCTTCAGGTGTGCATGTTTGTTGGAAGCCTCTGGCCGGTTATGACTTTCGCGGCGGCTGGTGACGAAGCTACGCATGAGAGCGACCACGAGGAAGATGTGCTGGAGTTGCCCGAAGTCCATGTCCATGGCTTGCCGCTTAATAAAGATCAACAGCGTGGGCCGGTTCCCAAAGTCACACCCTGGCCGGCTGTTCCGCCTGCCTTAGATGGTAAAGAACTCGATGATTGGATGAAGGTGCGTATGTTGGTGTCCAAGGGTGCGACGGTGACGGTCGTAGTGTTGGAACCGGCCAAGCATCGTGAACTCACCATCGCCGGCATGGCTGCGTTGAAGCAATGGACATTCGATCCCCAGTTGAAAGATGACGAACCGATAGATGGGGAACTTACCGTACGCATCCACTTCCGCACGCGCTGAAGATACATGTCATGATGTCTATTGGCACATAGCGAATCGTACAGACCTGACTCACATCTGCCAACCGGACAGACGAGATAGACCTGCCCGAGCGTTTTTGAGCTTGACGGTTGACGAATGACGGGTGACACTTTATCGTCACCCACATGAGTTGGGACGAATCCCTCTTTCGCGCCATCAATGGCCTCGCCGGGCAGTCGGCCTGGATAGACGAATTGGCGCTCAATCTCTCGCGTTCAAGTCTATTATGGGTTCCCGGCATCCTGCTTGCCGCCTATTGGTTTTGGTGGTCCAGGCGAGAGGCTCTTTTGGGGGCTCCAGCACTGGCAGCGACGATTGGAATTGCCGATTTCCTTGGTGCGCGGCTAAAAGATTTGATCGAACGGCCACGCCCCTGTGCGTCGCTGCTGGATATTCACCATGTGGAAGACGCGTGCGGAAAGGTGTTTAGCTTCCCCTCAAACCACGCAATCAATACAGCCGTCGCCGCTGCATTCTTACAGGTCCTCTATCCTCGTTCGGGCTGGGTGAGTTGGCCGCTGATTGGACTGATCGGTCTGTCGCGTGTATATATTGGAGCCCACTACATCACAGACGTGTTGGGAGGGTGGGTAATCGGCGGATTGTTCGGGGCCGGTGTCGCGTGGCTGGTTCTGCGCTATGCTCGTGATCGAGCGTCACGGGAGAACCCTGCCGTTTAATTGTTTGTCTTCTCAGGGTTTTCAATACAGTCCAATAGTTCCGCTTGGCAGTGTTCCTGGTCATAGCCTCGCCCGATTAACACGATCGCGTGGCTCGGCTCATCGAGTAATGTGATAGGCGTAATGGTTGCGTTGCCTGGAGGAGCATACTGAAATTCTTGGAGTTCCGGTCCCTTGGCGAAACGGAAGAAGCCTTTAGCCCGTTCAAGCTCAGGGGGTAGTGTCTTCATCCAGCGCAGGAATCGTTCAAAGTTCAATGGGCCTGGCAGCCGAATTGTCGTGGCGATTGGATGATACGATGCCCGTGCGCTCGTCGCGGATGCTCGCGGCAATCCGAATTCCACATTCACCGTCGGCGCTGGAATTTTACGCGTCATTGGTTCAAGCAGTGACGAGGGGTCGACGCGGGCATGGCTGGTTTCCCAGACTCGTGCATAGGGATTCTGGTCGATGATCGAGTCCTTAAATCCCTCCCAATGGCCTTGAACATAGAGGTCCCGTTTATTGAGAATGAGTTCGTCGGCGCAGCGAATCGCCTGCCTGGTCACGAATCCTCCCATACTCTCCCGGTCTGTCGGGATCGGATGCAGTAAGGCAATGACTTTTTCCAAGTGAGTGAGCCGCGCTGTATAGAGATCGGTGACGGCATCGATGACCTCGGCTGGATCGGCCATGCCGGAACATTCCAGGATGATGACCTCCGATTCATAGTCCCGCACGAGTTGGGCGATGCCCCAGGACAAGTCTTCCTTCGTATCGCAGCAGACACAGCCGCCGGCGAGATTCAATACCTGTTCGGCGATGGTGCCTGCGCGGGGACCATCGATGCTCACCTCGCCGGCTTCGTTCATCAATACGCCGGCCCGCTTCCCCTGGCTCTTCCAATGTTCAAGCAGCCGCATGAGCAGCGTAGTTTTTCCCGCGCCGAGAGAGCCGCAAAGGACATAAAATGGGATTGGGGTCTCGGTCATTGGCTTAACCTGACTCGCGATTCTGACTTAAGCGAGACAGAACTGGCGGGAAAAGCACGACATGAAGTTCGGGCACTTTAGTCTTCAGACTGCCTCACCCATCCAGCTTCTCCCGCGAGTCCCGCTCGCCCCGCTTTTCTCGCATGTCCCGCGCGGTTAGTGGTGCACATGTGCGAGATCCTCATCCTGGTGCTGCTTGGCCAAGGTGGTCAGATCGCAGTGGATCTCATCAAAGTGGCAACAGGTGGTTCCCATCTGGATTGTCAAATGTTTGATCCCGAAATCTATGGTGACCCGAGCGCGGATGGCCTGGAGCAAAGCATTAGTCAATGCCGAATCATCTCCCTCGACGAGGATATGACAGGTCATCATAATCAAGCGAGGTTCGACCGCCCAGATATGGAGGTCGTGAACGTTTTTCACGCCAGGGATCGCCTCGATGGTTGCCGCAACATGTGAAGCGCTGATTTTCGGCGGGGTCGATTCCAACAAGACGTCCAGCGATTCCTTAAACAACGGCCAGGCTCCTTTTGTGATGGCCACAACGACCAGCAAACTGACCAGCGGATCGAGCACGGCCCATCCGGTGAATAGGATGGTCGCGCCGCTGATCACGACGCCTAGGGATACCCAAGCATCGCCCAACATATGCCAGAAGGCGCTGCGGATATTGAGGTCATCCTTGGCTCCGCGTTGCAACAGGAGCGCGATACCCAGGTTGGCCGCAAAACTCAGAGCGGCGATCACCATGACCCAGCCGCCGTCTACCGGAATGGGCTGCAGCAGGCGCTTGAACGCCACCACTCCAATACCGATCGCCGTGAGCAGTAGGATAAACGAATTCAAGAATGCCGCAATGATGCCGGCTCGATGATACCCGAATGTTCTGGCCTCTGTGGCAGGCCTGGCGGTAAGGAGATGGGCATAGAGGGCGAGAAAAAGCGCGCCCTGGTCGACGAGGTTATGCCCAGCATCGCTCATGAGTCCGATGCTGTCGAGGAACCATCCGCCGAGGAACTCAGCGACGATGACTGCCGCGTTCAACGCCAGGACGAGGGACAGCCGTGAGCGGAGATGTTCGTAGGAGGCGAATGGAGCCATTGATTATAGTCTCGCACGCCTTTCGTATCACGGCAAGCCTTCAAGGTAGATGGGCAGGTTGGAATTGTTCGTATGCCTAGGGTGCGATCGGTACGAACTCCAAGAAATACTGGCGCGGCAGGAAGGTGTGTTCTCGAACGAGTCGGTAGCCGGCGTTGGTCAATTCTGCAATCACCGTTTCCCGAGGGACCAGATGGTGTTTGGGAAAACCGAGTTCGCCCGAGCGTTCGTCGTTGTAGAAGTCGATGATGGCGAGACGACCGCCTGGTTTCAGCGATGACTTGGCATCGGAGAAGTATTTCGTGCGTTCTTCGAGGTGATGATAGGTGTTGCACAGGAAGAGGAGATCGATTGATTCAAAGGGAAGTTTCGGATTGTCGGGCCGTGCCAAGATGAATTCCGCCGTATAGGATCGATGCATATGGACGACGCTCTCTTCGGTATACTTCAACATCTCCGGTTCCACGTCGACCGCATAGACCTTACCTGTCTCTGTCACCGCTTCAATGAATCGCCGGGTGAAGTAGCCGGACCCAGAGCCGAGGTCTGCCACGGCCAGGCCCGGCTTCAGTTTGAGGGCGTCGATCACCTGCCTGGGTTTCTGGTACTGGTCTCGTTCTTCGCTATCGAGATGCTCAAGATATTGCTTGACGTCAACCGGCTGGCGATGGGTCTGATGGTCTTCTGCGGCAAAGACTGTCACCGACAGCAAACAGCAAGCCATTGCAAGGGAAGATAGATGTCGTATCATCGTGCTGGTAGCTTGAGCTGTTCGTTGAGCACGGGATACTTCGCGCTTCCCACGCCGACGTTGCCATTGGCTGGGTCGGCTGCCACAACACGGAGGCTGATTCCGTCGGGCGCGTCCTTCGGAAGTGGAACAAAAAACGGTGCTTCGAAACCGGCTCGGTCGTTATTGTAGAACATCTGCAGCCGCTCAAGCACGCGGGTGCCGATCAGCACTTCGCCATAGATCTGGACCTTTCGTGAATCCCAGTCCCCGTGAGGACGGACCAGCGCTCCGGACAATGTTCGAATTGATGCACGCAGGATCACATCATCCTTCGCAATCAACGGTTCGCCTGCTTTCGGATGTTCGATCTGGACAATGTATCCAAATAGGTGAAGGACAATGCCGTCGCTGGTCATGTCCTGCCCGGGAACGAGCCACACCGTGGTCGAGGCGCGCTGAGACGATCCCGGATAGGCCAGCGGACCTTCTGCCGCAATCTCCACGAGAATCGGATGTGTCAATGCTAGGGTGGTCGTGAATGCGGCGGAGGGGCGCGAACTATATAACGGCTCCCCCATCATGCGGGGCGTGCGCATGATCTGATTCTGATCGCCCGCGTCACCCTGTTGCAGGCCGGCGGCGAGGATCTTCCCGTTGGCGGCGTCCGTAATGGTGATGCGAGCTCCGCCCATGTCCTTCCCCAGCACCATCGATCCATGCGCTACGACCCGGACAAGAATATTCGTGGGCTTCGATTCGTTCAGGTTCGGGCTCGGTGGTGCAACTGTTTCAGCTGGAATGGCGAGGCAGGGGAGGGGAATCAGGACGGTCAACAGAACAAGAAGGCGGAGTCTGCTACTCGCGTGGTTCATTTCACTTTGGTGCCGGGATCGACTTCTTCAAGGATAGTAACAAGGCCACGAACTTCGCTGTCGCCTGCGGCCAGGACCATGCCTTGCGATTCGATGCCCATCAGTTTGGCCGGTTTGAGATTGGCAACGATGACGATGGTTTTACCAACCAATGTCCCGGGCTCGTATTTCTTTCCGATGCCGGCAACGATTTGACGTTGCTCTGCCCCCTCTCCAAGACTGACTTGCAGCTTGAGCAGCTTCTCCGACTTTGGCACACGTTCGGCACTGATGACTTTTGCGGTCTTGAGCTGAATCTTCATAAACTCGTCGATGGTGATTTGAGCGGGAGCGGCCGCTATTGCTGCCGGAGCTGTGGCGGTGGCCGTCGTCGCTGCGGCAGGAACTGGCTGTGGATTTGCTGGTGAATCGCTCACGGTCTTTGCTCCTTGTGGTTTTAATTCGATGCGTGGGAAGAGGGCGTTTCCCTTTCGGATTCTCGTTCCGCTTCGCAGTTCACCCCACTTAATCTCTTGGCTCAAGAGCGGCGAATCAAAATTGAGATTGAGCCCTAGCTGATCAGCGATATTTTTGGCAGTACTAGGCATGAAGGGGTAGATGTACAGGCTCAATATGCGTAGGCATTCTGCTGCTGTGTATAAGACAGCGTTGAGCTCTTTGCGGTTATCTGGATCTTTCGCGAGCTTCCAGGGCTCGTGCTGGTCGATAAATATGTCGACATCTGTAGCTCTGCTTACGATGTTAAGAAGTAGATTGTTGAATTCAAGATCCCCAAAGGAAGCTTCAAAATATTTTCCCAATGAAAGATGCTGTTCCTTTGCGTCAAGGAGACGAGAATATTTCTGGTTTTCTTTCTCAAGGTAATCCTGAGGGACATCGGGGATTGTGCCACCACAATTGCGATCGATCATAGTCAAGGTACGGCTAAGCAAGTTGCCGATGCCATTGGCCAAGTCGCTGTTTGTCCGTCGTGCCATTGCTCGTTCTGAGAAGTCCCCGTCCTGTCCGAATGGAACCTCCCTTAGTAGGAAATAGCGAAACGCATCGGCGCCGAATTCATTGATCATCTTGTTCGGATCGACGACGTTGCCGCGACTTTTCGACATCTTCTCTCCATCGACAGTCCACCAGCCGTGGGCGAAGATGGTATCCGGGAGAGGCAGATTGAGGGCCATCAGCATCGTGGACCAATAGACGGCGTGCGTCGTGAGAATGTCCTTACCAACAAGATGGACGTTGGCGGGCCAGAACTGATCGATCGCCGGTCTATTCGGCAGGTACTCGAGTGCTGAAATGTAATTCACCAGCGCGTCGAACCAGACGTAGGTGACGTAGTCCTTATCAAATGGGAGTTCGATCCCCCATGAAAGACGCGATTTTGGTCGTGAGATCGAAAGGTCTCCGAGCTTCTGCGTGGTCAAGAATCCAAGGACTTCATTCCGGCGCGACTCTGGACGGATGAAGTTCGGGTGTTGCTTGATGTGTTCGGTCAAGCGATCCTGGTACTGACCCATCTTAAAAAAGTAGTTGTGCTCGCTGAGCTTCTCGACGGGCCGTTTGCAGTCGGGACAGAGGCCGCCGTCGACATCCTTCTCCGTCCAAAAACGTTCGTCGAATGTGCAGTACCACCCGGTATATTCATCCTTATAAATCAGTTGCTTGTCGTAAAGGTCTTGTAGGTGTCGTTGAACAGTAAACTTGTGCGGGGGATCTGTCGTTCTGATAAAGGCATTGTTGGATATGTTCAGTCGTTTCCAAAGTGTCTGGAACTGGGGTGCCAGCTTATCGCAATGGGTTTGCGGGTCGATGCCGGCTTTGGCCGCAGCCTGTTGCACTTTTTGTCCATGTTCATCGAGCCCGGTGAGAAAGAAGACGTCCCGGCCTCGCAAGCGCCAGTAGCGAGCGAGGACGTCGGCGGCGATCGTGGTATAGGCGTGTCCGATATGAGGCACGTCGTTCACATAATAGATGGGCGTTGTGATGTAAAAGGTCTTCTGGCTACTCATGCGGTGTAAGAAAAGATACCAGGTAATAAACGGTGATAGCTAGATGGGTTGCGGGGTAGGTGATGCAGTCACCGCGCTGCGCAGTCGGAGCAGGATCATTTCCAGTGCCATGTGGAGATTGAGGTGCCTCGTGGCGCGCTGCTCCGTCATCTCAATTTCACGGAGCAGGTCCAACAGTGAATCCGTGTTGGCCAGTGTCGCATAGGCTTCCAGTGTCGCGAGATCATCAAGATAGAGCAACTGGTCACGATCTCCTCCGACCTGAATCAAGACGAGATCGCGGATCCAGCGAGCCAGCCAGGTGAGCATGTCCTGTGCACGATCGGCTTTCGCAATCGCTTCCGCCGATGACAGGATAGATCCGATCGATTGCAAGGATTGGGGACTGACCAAGTTTACGAGCTCCTGTTGGCGTGCGCGAGTGTTTTTCACATCGGCGATGAGAGCTTCGCCGATACGGCCTTCGCTGATGATGGCGAGGAATCGCGCATCTGCGGGAGGGAGTTCGCGCTTTAAGATGAGCGCGGCTTCCACCTGTGTGCGGGCCGGTGTTGTAAAGCGCAAGGCCTGACAGCGTGACCGGATGGTCGCCGGAAGGGCTGCAGGGCGACTTGAGATGGCGAGGAACAGACTATGTGCGGGCGGCTCTTCCAACGTTTTTAAGAGCGCGTTGGCTGCCCCGATCGTCATGCGGTCAGCATAGTCGATCAGACAAATTTTTCGCTCACCGATAAGCGGACGGTACATGATCTGGTGTTCGATCTCGCGGACTTGCTCAATTTTGATTGGCTGCGTGGCTTGTTCCGGATCCGGTTCGACGATAAAAAAATCCGGATGCGTGCGTGCTTCGATCTGCAGGCAGGCCCGACACCCTCCACAACTGTCGAGACCTTCCGCTTCGGAAGGCTGTTCGCAGCTGAGCGCTTGCGCAAGGCGAATGGCCGTCAATCGTTTTCCGATCGCGTTCTCGCCATGGAACAGATAGGCGTGGGCCAACCGATTATGGCTGATGGCGGACTGTAAGCAAGCGATGGAGGTTTGATGGCCGATACAGTCGCGAAATGGCATGTTAGCCCGCATTATTCATGATGGTTCGTCGCGAAATCGCGCAGTCGCGTTGCGAGACGGGCATGCGGAGCCGTGAGATCACGAGGCGTACTTGAGCAGTACGTCGAGGGGGCGAGCGGCGAGCCTGCCCGCCGAAGGCTCGTCGCAGCAGCGAATCCGCGATTGTAGTAGATATGTTCATGGATAATTCGGGCTAGCTCCGGTGGCGCGGAGAATGAATCGGTCGAGTCATCCAGCCTAACATGATTTCGGTAAGCTCATCCCGAACTTCTTGCATGGGCCGATTCGCATTCACGATGGTCATGCGGCTCGGTGCTTCAGCCGCAAGCGCCAGAAATCCCCTGCGCACCTTCCGATGAAAGCGTTCCGTCTCACGGTCCAGCCGATTCTGTTGTCCACGACTGGCTCGCCGCCTGGCCAAACCCACTGAAACAGGGAGATCGAGTACAAGAGTGAGATCCGGGGTTAGC
>DATDFW010000225.1:0-8261 GCA_036522375.1 Nitrospiraceae bacterium | reverse complement strand
ATGGCATGTCCAAGCAAGAAGTCATAGCCGTCATGGGCGCTCCGGTCAGCGTCAGCACACACGGTAGTTCTCAGTATCTCAACTACTCTGTGTGTGACACCGATAATCAGACACTGAATGGAATCCTTCGCCCCTATGTTGTACGGCTCATAGATGGGCGGGTCGAATCTTACGGGACAACCAGTGACGTTGGCAGTCCACAAACGCCAATGGGTCGCCAGGAAACCGATCAGATTGTGAAGCAGGATATTCGGACAAAGGAACCCGTCGATCTCTACACCGAACTCATGAGATGGAAGGAGCTTAAAGACTCCGGCGTCATCACCGAAGAAGAGTTCCGATTTCAGAAAAGAAGAATTCTTGAGAGACGCTGATGAGAGTCATCGGGCTCAGATCCTTGTCCAACTTTTCCGCACAGGCAGGCCGGCTCATTGCTGAAGCAGAGTCTGTTCACATTCTGCAACTCATTGCAGAGCCGTGATATGACGAATTACTTGGCGAAGCCACCGATATGACGCACTATCTTGGGCGTGCGCCTTGCCACCGCTGCAGCAAGGCAGACAAGCTGACGTTCTGATGCGCAGAAGGCATTCGTCGCAGTGCTACTGAAACTCCGGCGGAGTTTGCACAGGTGCAACAACCACGGTCTTCCCGGAACCATGGCCTATTGACGAGTACGAATAACGAGAGGTAGACTGTTTTTATGCGAATACGTACTCATTCCTTCTTTTCGATTCTCGCCTGTACTCTCGTCGTACTCTTTTTTATATTGAGCTCCAATGCGTATGCCTGCCTCCTGCCAATGAACGGGACTACAGTCGGGATGGGCTGTTCGACTTCGGACGAATATCAATTCTGCGATGCGTTTAAGACTGTCGGCCTGGAATGTGCCGAGAAGTTTCCCCTCACTAGCGACTGTCAGATAGTCTGTTCTGAAGACACCGCGTCATTACCACTTCTCATTAATCCCATCTCATACCGTAACCTCTTATCCGAGCATCCCACAGTTGGTCTTCCCAATGATCTCCTGCTAGAGATTTCCGTACTTCGCATTTGATCTTCCACGCCCATATCCTGCCATCACCCCTGCGCCCGCGTATAACGGGCTTCAGCGTTAATCCGTTCGCGTAGCCACATAATCAGGGGCAGGCAGATATAGGGGGCCATGGCCACGGCTAGACCCGAGCCGCGTTGCCAGGCAACCAGGCCTCACTCATAGAGACATAAAGCGAGGAGAAAGGAAGCATTCACATGACGATCCTTCAAGCGGTTGCCATACGGATGAAATGGAACATGCTGCCTTATGGATCAGCATGTCAGCACCGGAACCTAGAATTGGAATGGGACGACATCGGGAATTCCACAGGAAAGTATGTCTGCACTGCGTGTGGTGAATCCGTTGTCCTCCAACCCAAGCATCTGAGATGGAAGAGGTACAGTTTTCATTATACAAGAAGAGGTAAAAATCATGACAACGTTTTACGACCTCTAAGGAGAACGCAAAGTACGCAATTTACATTAACCAAGGAGGCTGCCATGGTATCCATTCCTAAAATCATCGGCATCATCTCGTTTAGTGTCGTGCTGGGCCTGAGTCTATCGAATGCCGCGCAGGCAAGAATGAGTCCTGGCCCATGTGCTGATACGAATCGGGGACAACCCAATCTCTTGAAGTGTGATGACGAAACACTGCAGGGCATCAAAACCATCAAGGGCGAAGTGTTGCGCGTTGACGGCGATGTCCTTCTCATTCATCGGTTTAACGGTCAGCAAATGCAGTTGCAGATCGAAAAAACCACCAAGGTGAACGGCTTAATTAGTCGAGGAAATCGTATCGAAGCGAAAGTAGCTGATGTGGATTATCAGACACATGTGCTGTCTGTTCGCCAGCTCGAATAGTGAATCTCAGAGTGCGGAAGACAGCCGTGTTCTCCATAGGGGGGGCCCAATGATGGGCCCCCAGACCGCGAGGAGATTCCTTGAAAGGAGGTAATCATGTTCAGACGGCTTGCCGTTGTCATCTTGCTATCTAGTTTCTACTTGGCATTTCAAGGTTGCTCACTGGTCGAACCACCACCTGAGGACTTAGTCATCAAAGGTGACCACAAAGCACTCGCAAAATTCTACAGGCTACAGGCTCGTGAGCTTCGGGCAAAAGCACAAGACTGGGACTCCCAAGCTTACATGGCAGAACGTTTCTACGGACAAAAAGATCATGTGGCGATGTGTAGAACCAAGGCGTCCTTATATCGAAAGGCTGCGGAAGAAGCTGATGCGATGAGAACCGCAGAACTGCAATATCTTCCGTAGGGCGTGACTCAGTGAAGCCCAAGTGGATCAACGTCACGCCCAAGGCGGCGAATACTCAGCAATCGGACCGCAGAGCGAGGAAGGGATGAGGAGGCGCGCGATTGGTGGAGCAGCCGCCGTCTGCCTGATGGTTGCGCTCGTTGGGATAGGCAGTGCCGCAGCACCAGAAATTCTACCCGTTGCTGTACGCGAGGTCGTTAAGTTAGGTGAGCCGGCACCGAACTTCCAGCTTCCAGATTTGAATGACCATCTCGTGACGCTTTCTGATTTGCATGGCAAAGTGGTCCTGGTGAATTTTTGGGCCACTTGGTGCGGCCCCTGCCGGGTAGAGATGCCGGCAATAGAGCAGCTTTATCGGATGTTTTCGCGGAAGGATTTTGAGATTCTCGCCGTGGCCATCGACGCGCAAGGCGTGGCGGTCACCAGGCCGTTTCAGCAACAGTATCGTCTGACGTTTCCTATCCTCCACGATGCTGATTATCGTGTGGGATTGATGTATGGCGCACGTAGCATCCCGATGACGTTCCTGCTTGATCGACAGGGGGTGGTCCGCCACCAAATTTTCGGCGCGCGTGAGTGGGGAGCGTCCGAAGCGCAGCAACTGGTACAGATGTTGATGAAGTCCTAGGCTGTCACAAACGGTCATAAATATCTCTCTCGTGGCGACATTTTCGGCTCGGCTGTTGTCTTTGTTTTTGCTGTAATCCGTGTTAACTAACGAGTTACCACATTAAAGTACAAGGAGAATCAACATGCGAAACACAATGCTCAAGTTTCGACGCAGCACCTCGCTACTGGCAGCGTTCCTGACGGCGCTCCTGTCCACCCAGGCTTTCGCCGCGCAGACGATGGTCACGCTCTACAAGAACCTGCAATGCACCTGCTGTGAAGATTATGTGACATTTCTCGAAGAGCAGGGTTTCAAGGTGGAGGTCAAGCCAGTCCGTGATCTGCACGCGATCGACCAAAAGGCCGGGGTGCCGGAGGCTCTGGAAGGTTGTCATACCTCCTTCATCGATGGCTATGTCGTAATCGGCCACGTACCGATGAGTGCGATCAACAAGCTCTTGACGGAGCGACCGAAGATTGTGGGCATTTCCATCCCGGGTATGCCGGCTAACCTGCCTGGCATGCCTGGGCCGCGATCCAAGCCGGTCGCGATCCATGAGATCACCGCGGATGGTAGCACCTCGAAAATTTTCATGACGGTGCCGTGAAGCTAGAAGGGCACATGACGACAGCCCACGACCTAAGAGAAGTCATTCTGGAAGGCGCAGTCCACCTTTGAGGAGCGCGGTAGATCCGGAGCCATCAAATGGCGCCTGGCTAGAGGCGCCAGAACTAGGGACGGGTAACATGGCGTTGTCGCTGCTCTGATGCTGGTGGGAGTCGTCGCGTGCACGGTCCCTGATAGTGATAGCCATAGTTCGCCTCAAGACCTTGTTGCCAAGAACGACCACGCAGGGCTGGAAGCTTGGTATATCAAGGAGGCCGCCCATCTCAGAAAGCGCACAAAAGACATGATGGCGATGGCAGAGGAGTATCGCAGGCTTCCGAGTAGGCCTGGGTCTGGCCCCGCCAAGACACTGTTAATCCAGCACTGCCAAACCCTTATGGAAACCTATGCCCATGCGGCTGATGAAGCTGATGCGATAGTCCGCGCTCATAGAGATATGACGGGTGGTTAGTGAGAAAGTGAGTATAGGGGACAGCACACAATCGGGGGATCATCCGTGCCTGACGGGGGTGAATGCTCCGCCAGTTACGGGTAGAGGAACTCCTAGATGACGGTCGCGGCGATCATGGGCGGGTTGCTCCCGATCATGTGGACCACCGGGCACCGGTGCCGATGTCATGAAACGGATCGCGGCGCCGATGATCGGGGGCATGGTTAGCTCGACGGTGCTGACGTTGTTGGTGATCCCCGTGCTCTATGCCCGCTGGCGTGGGAGGTCTATGTTCAGCGGAGCTCCGCCCCTACTCACCGAGACCAATCTTTCTCTGCAAAAGCAGAAAGGGATCAACGTATCCGAGAGGGAAAACACATGAAGGAAGGTGAGCGATTGACTTCTTTTGGACAAAGAGTATCATTCATCTCCATGCTCAAGGTGCTACTCATAGGATTTCTCTCTTTCCTGTTGTTGTGTATGGTTCCCCTTATGGGAAGCATCTCTAACGGTGGCGGCCACCTCCATCACGATGCGTCTGTCTCCTGTGCCACCTGCATGGGGTCGATGGACTTACCATTGGTCATCTTTCTATTGACCTTTCTTGGCTCAGCAACATTCATCCTCCTCCTGTTCCCTCCATTGGTACCCTCTCGTTCACCATTTCATCCTCCGCGTCTCAGCTCTTAATCATTTTCTCATTTTCTTCGTGAATTGCAGAGGGCACGTAACCTCCTGTTGTAGCGAACTACAACTCGTGTAGCCTCGTCACCGGTCGACTCGTGTTCTTCGACACTACGAAGATCCGATGAACAGAGGCAAGGGGCTATTGAGTGCTCCAGGACGAAGGGGCATACCATGAAATGCGATCTTCTTTCTCGACGTCTTTTGCTGAAGCGCGTCATAGCGCTGAGCATATTGGTAGCAGTAGAAGGACTCATTCCTGCCTGCGCCGCGACGCACACCATTGCCGATCCCGATTCACAGACCGTTCTAAGCGGAGATGTGATCGATCTGACCATTAGCGAGCAATCGTTCCACCTTGACGGAGGAACCGGGACGGCCATAACGATCAATGGCACGATCCCGGGTCCCGTGATCCGGCTGAAAGAAGGGCAACAGGCGACGCTGCGCGTCACGAACCGTTTGACCGAAGACACGTCGATTCACTGGCACGGATTGCTCCTTCCCTCAAACGTAGACGGGGTGCCCGGAGTGAGCTTCGCCGGGATCAAGCCGGGCGAGACCTTTACCTATCGGTTTCCGGTAAAGCAGAGCGGGACCTATTGGTTTCATAGCCACTCCGGCGGTCAGGAGTTAGCGGGCATGTATGCGCCGATGATTATTGACCCTATCGAACCGGAACCGTTTCGCTACGAGCGTGAGTATACGGTGATGCTCTCGGATTGGAGTTTTGAATCATACGAAACCCTGTTCTCCAATCTCAAAAAAGACGCGGGCTATTATAACTTTCAGAAGCGCACGATCGCCGAATTCTTGATCGATGTGAGGCGCATGGGCTTCTGGCCGGCGCTGCAGAACTACTTGATGTGGGACCGGATGCGGATGGACCCGACCGACTTTGCGGACGTCACTGGCTACACCTTGACCTACCTGATGAACGGCCGATCCTCCACCGGCAATTGGACCGGGCAGTTTCGTCCGGGCGAGCGAGTGCGTCTGCGATTGATCAACGCGGCCAGTATGACCTTCTTCGACGTGCGCATCCCGGGGCTCACGATGACGGTCGTGCAGGTGGACGGACAGAACGTCCACCCTGTCGCGCTGGATGAGCTCCGCATGGGAGTGGCAGAGACGTACGATGTCATCGTCGAACCTGCCGAAGATCGCGCCTATACCATTTTTGCCGAGACGATGGACCGCAGTGGCTATGCGCGCGGCACGCTCGCTCCACGTCCTGGCATGGCTGCAGCGATCCCTGAACGCCGCCCCCGACCGCTCCGCACAATGGAGGACATGGGCATGAGTATGGAGGGCATGGACATGGAAAGCATGAAGGACCCCCATGGCGGCATGACCATGCCCGAGATGGAACCCTCCGGTGGCATTCAGAAGATGAAACCGTCTGACGACACTCCGCACAGGGAGGACATGCAACACGGTTCCGGAGTGCCGCCTGTGCAAGACAGGTATGGGATGTCAGCCACGGATGCGGGCGATCAAGGCCGATCGAGGATTCCTGGCGCCGAGCCGGTGAAGCATGGTCCTGACGATCACGGCCCCGGCAATCAAATGGTGGCGGAGTATTCGCAGAACCGTATGGGGGAGGCAGGGAGAGGACTGGAAGGCAGTGAGCGGCGGGTATTGCGCTACACCGATTTGAAAAGTCTTGTGCCCTACCCAGACCAGCGGGAACCGGAGCGGGAAATCGAATTGCATCTGACAGGCAGCATGAACCGGTACATGTGGTCGATCGATGGCAAGAAATATTCAGAAGCCCCAGATCCGATCCCCTTTCGCTATGGCGAGCGGGTGCGCCTAACGTTTGTGAACGATACGATGATGGAGCATCCGATGCATTTGCACGGCATGTGGATGCACCTGGAAAACGGCGCGGGGGCCTACCTTCCTAGGAAGCACACGGTCATCGTCAAGCCGGCGGAGCGACTGTCCGTTGTCGTCACTGCGGATGCCCTGGGGCCTTGGGCGTTTCATTGCCATCTCCTCTTTCATATGGACGCGGGGATGTTCCGTATTGTCGAGGTCTCGGAATGATGAACGGAACAGGCGCTCCTGCCAGATATTTCTCGGGCCTCCTTGCAGTGGCTTGTTCCGTCCTGTTGGGCGACGGCATCGTCGTGCCGGTTATCGCCGCGCCACCATCGATCGAGTCAACGGCAGCTGCTACGACTGCAAACGGAACGGCCCTATCCGGCGCCACCGGTTCTAAAGCTTCTGTGACCCTCGGCCCTTCCGCCATGCAGGAAAGCATACGGCCTAAATTTGTCCCACCAGGCGACTGGCCTGCCCCTGTCCACGACCAGGAGAACCGTCTCTTCACGCTCGTCGACGTCCTCGAATACCGCCCGAAAACAGGGGCAGGCCAAGGTACGAGCGGTTACCGGTGGGATGTCGAGGGCTACTATGGCGGGGATTACAACCGCCTCTGGTTCAAAAGCGAAGGGCAGAATAACTCGGCGTTCAAAGCCGGCTACGACGTGGACTTTCAACTCCTCTATGGCCGGTTCATCCAGAAATATTATGACATTCAGATTGGCGGCCGTGTGGAAACGCAGTCCTTCGAAGGGCGGGGTGTGACGCGGGGTCAGGGGGTGATCGGCATCGAAGGACTCGTGCCGTATGACTACGATGTCGAGGCGGCGCTGTTCATTGCTCAGAACGGGGCGGTGTCCGCCAGGCTGTCGTTCACGAAAGACTTGTTGCTGACGCAACGACTGATCGTCCAAGGCCGATTCGAAACCAATGCCGCCATCCAACGAGTCGAGGAGTTCACGACCGGCTCGGGCCTCAACAATCTCGAATTTGGGACTAGGCTGCGTTACGAAATCCGCCGCTGGTTTGCCCCCTATGTGGGCGTCTCTTTCGACAAGAGCTTCGGTGAGACAGCTTCCCTCGTGCGGGCAGATGAGGGTGACCCGAGTCAGATTCGATTCGCCGTGGGCCTGTGGGCGTGGTTTTGACCCTCATTTTTGAATCCAAGCAGAGTTACCAGTCACATGACAAGGTGTAGAAAGCGCAGCGCGGGATGCGGCCGACAGCGCGACTTTCGGCCCCCTGTGTTCAAAGACCCGAAGAGCCGCCGGCGCCGACGTCATGAAACGGATTGCTGCGCCGATGATCGGGGGCATGGTCAGCTCGACGGTGCTGACGTTGTCGGTAATCCCTGTGCTGTATTGTATGCTTTATAGCGAAGCCGATCTATTCACGCAGTGGGCCAACATCGGGATCTATCTTCTCATCAGGGGGCTGATTCTGAGCCGCTGTAAATTAACGGCTATTCACTCCTTGGCTTCGCGCAGTCATTGAGGGCAAGCGAAGTCCCATTGCCCCCGCCTCGGATTCATTCTTGAACCGGTGTGAGCAGGCCGAAACATTTGACCATTGACTATTGGGAATATGTCCAGTAGTCTAGACATATGGATATTACAAAAGCGATCGCTGCATTTGATACCCTGTCGCAGGAAACCCGCCTACGGGTGTTTCGTTTGCTGGTCGAATATGGCCACGCGGGTACGCCGGCCGGGACGCTGAGCGCATCCTTAGAGATTCCCCATAATACGCTGTCGTTTCATCTGTCTCACA
>DATDFW010000224.1:0-8016 GCA_036522375.1 Nitrospiraceae bacterium | reverse complement strand
TTTTGGGAAGAGATAGCATGACGGTCTCCTTGGTAGAGGATTGACTGAGGAGTAACCATACCCATCCCGCAGAATTCTAGGAACTCGTACATTCCCTAGGTGTGAAATAAAGAGTTCCGTCGGGAAGGCCACAAGTCGGGTCAAAGCTGTGCCAGCGACAGGTGGGCCGCAGACATGTTCGTGGAGAGACTATCGCAGGGATATAAGACGAGAGGTGGTGCAGTTAGTGCCGCAGGCGGTCAGCGAAAGCCGCCGCGCCTATGTGCTGGTCAACAACCGCCGTGAGGAGAATACGCCATTGACAGTCCAGGCACTCACCGAATGTTATGACGCGGTTCATTCCCTGAGAAACATAGTGGCCATCTGCCGTGCGAACTGCGGAAGTATGTTCGCTCACACGAGGGGCTCGGCGGGAGGCTAACATTGATAATGAGAAAGCCGACTTGATTAATTTACGAGGAGCTCCCCATCAAGTTTTTGGTGCAATCCGTTCAGCATTGTTCGAAACTTTACGATATTTGCATTTGGGATTTTAGCGTAGGCTTGTCGGTCATTCACGATGTAGCCCGTGATGGGCACACAGTGTAAAAAGGTGTGCGGATTGCCACATGGCGAGTTTTTGAAACTTTCGTTCGCAGTTCCACCAACAGCAGCATCATAGGATATCTCAGATTTTTCGTCATACCAAGTAATGGTATAGATTTCATTTGGGGTCGTATTATTAAAATAATCCTGCGCAATCTTGGTTTTCCCATATTCGTAGGCTTTGAGGTGAATGGAAATCTTTCCGCCCTGGTCATTAGAGACGGCCACTTCTCTTGACGCGGTGAGCTTGCCAGTTGGCATGGGAATCCCACCCACCTCTCCGCCCAGGCTCGTTTTTGAACCGCGCGTGAGCTTCGTTTGTGGCTCCAGCGTAACTGCCTCAATGTGATACAACGTGACTGCCGCTTTCCCCCATGTGTGATATTTAGCAAATTCCTCTAATACAATTCGCTCCTGCGCCGAAACGAGTGCGCGCTTGTAACTCACAAGGGCATCTTCGAGGAACGTCATCTCACTGGGTGCCGTGGAGCAACCTGCCAGGATTGCGAAGGCTCCCAGCCATACAAAAGATGTGTTATCCATGAGTATCGCCCTCCTGATTGATTCATAGCAATCGGTAGCCGTGTCATAACGCCGTCATCGCATCATTGCAGCGAGGCTGATTCTAGGCGGGTTGCGGAGAAGACCGCAAGCTGCAGGAATCGAGAAATGGGTTGTATTCAGCCGTTGAGGGATTCCCCTGCGGGAAGGTACAATTTCCTCCCACGATGGCTCTCTCACACTCGCCGTTGATCCGCTTTGGTACTTCAACATGGACTTATGAAGGCTGGCAAGGTCAGGTCTACCAGAGACAGTATGCGAAGAGCACCTTTGCGCGGGAGTGCCTTGGAGAGTATTGCCAGTATCAGTACCAAGGTGAGCCGCTCTTCAGGACCGTCGGCAACGACGCGACCTTCTACCGTCCGCCGACAGCGAACCAACTCCAGCGCTACCTGAACCAGATTCCCGAAGACTTTGAAATGTGTTTCAAGGTCTGGGAGGAGATCACAATTCCAGGCTACGCCAACCAACCACGATACGGAGCCAGAGCGGGTCAGCCGAACCCACGGTTTCTCGATGCCAAACTCTTCTATGAGATGGTGCTCACGCCCTATCGTGAGGCGAACTTCGATCCCCACACCGGCCCCCTTCTCTTCGAGTTTCAACGCCATGGGATGCCGGCAGAAGAGTTTGTCAGCAAGCTGGATAGGTTCTTCGCACAGCTTCCGAAAGACTTCGACTACGCCGTAGAAATTCGGAACGCAGGACTATTCGGACCGACCTATCGGGACATGCTCGCCAAACATGGCGTGGCTCACGTCTACAATCATTGGTCGTACATGCCGCCATTATTGGAGCAGCATCAGAAGATGGAGACCTTCACTGCTCCGTTCACAGTGCTACGTCTCCTGACTCCACTCAAGATGTCCTATGAGACGGCGAAGAAGCGAGCAGAACCATACACGACGATTATCGAAGAACTCCCTGAGATGAGACGCGAGACTGTGGACCTGGCCCGAAAGGCCGTCAGCGAAGGCCGCCGCGCCTATGTGTTGGTCAATAACCGCAGTGAGGGGAATGCGCCGTTGACGGTCCAAGCCTTATCCGACCTGCTCCGAGCCTAGTATCAAGGGAACGGTTTTCCGTTGTGCGTGACCTTGAAAAGCTCAAGAATCCAATCAAGCAGCTGGTCCGCTTTTTCCTCCTAGATTCCGGCTGGCTGATGAATCCGCTCAGCGATCTCCGTCTTTCACATCCAGTCTCACTTCCCCTTCGACAGGATCCCCTTCCGCTCCAACTTCTGCAGATGGATCTCGGCAAGGCAAGGTTGCCATCGAGAAAGCCCTAGAAGAACATCGGGCCAGAGAGCCCGAGGCTTCATGCCCGTTTAGGGACTGGGTCCCCTAGGGGCCTCCCTAGTGACGCTGTCTTGGCGAAAGGCTTACCGTAGCCCGTGGATCTTTCAAGAGCGATCACCGAGTTTGTGAAGTCGGGCCGCACGGTCTTTGATCTGCTGCGATCAGACGGAGACAGTATCACAAGGCTGGACCTCCACATTCTGCTCACCCAACTGTTTATTCTCCAGGTTGAAGCCCGCAGCCTAGGGCACGCACGGTTCAAAGATATGATCAGCGACAAAACTTTCTTCAATGAACCAGAAGAACGAGATGATCCACATGTCTCTCCCTCCATTACGGAGATGGCCGCGAATCTACATGTCGGTGATCGTCTTCAAGCGGAGCGAGATTTCTATCCAGCCCGTTCAGGTGCCATTGGTCGGATTCTCTTCTTCAAAGGGATGCCGGAAAACTGGTATGTCGTCGTGGAGTGGGAGAAGCCCTTGCACAATTTCTCTTGTGAGAAGAGGACCAAAATCTGGCCGATCAGTCTAAGCGACTTTCACATTGTGAAGTGATGGGATGACGCCGCTCGCATGCGGCTAACTTGTGGTTGTGTACCATTGACTCCCTCTCTGTCGGGGACCTATGCTTAACCTCCATATACCATGACAAAAAATGCCCAACACTATTCCCGGTTCACAAGACGAGAGAGAGAGAGAGAGAGAGAGAGAATGGGCACAACGGAAGAAACTCCTCCAGGCGGTCTTGCGCTATCTCGCAATCAATGGCCCCACCAAATGGGCTATGCTGTACGTTCACTTCGATGATCGAGGCATCACAGGAGAGATCGGACCAGCATTAGGACACCTGGCAGTGTGTAAGCACATCGCCATTGAAGACACTCGCGTGAAGATCACCCAGCTTGGTATGGAGCAGCTCAAGGCAAAGGAATAGGTCACACTTCTTCGACCGCTGCGTGCGCTAAACTTTTCACCAGTTGAATTCAGACTACTTCCTGTCTGGTAACGATTGCACCGCAGACGATACAGGCAAATTCTCCGGTTAAGTTGCCTGTTTCACTCGACTCTAGTTCCACGTTGCGATGACTACATATCGGAGGATGCGTCCGTAATTTCCATTCCGTTCGTAAGTCAGCAGCGTGCGAGGATGTCAATGTCATTCTTCTCCCTTGTGATGAGCGGCGTTGACGTGAACCACGAATGACAGAAATCGCCTTAATGCGGGGAGTAAGGAGAGTAAGGGATGTACCTTCACAGGTTTTTTTACTTTTACCAGTCCACAGAAGACCGGTCAATCATGTTCAGAGTCGAGGCGTGATCAGCGGGGCCTGCCCCGCATGGAGCACACGCGTATGGATGTGGCAGACTTGATGATAGTTCTCATGGTGCTGATCTGAAAAGCCTGATAGGGGATAATTACACACCCGCGAGAAAGTATAACGGGCCGCTAGTTCAGTCCACAGCTCTTCTAGGCGAAGGGCTCCTGTGGTGTTCCCTTGCGTCCACAATAGCCCCACCATTTCACCGAAGATGCGGATCGGGCCTCTGAGCGTGGCCCATTCAACGAATGGGGTAAGGGCCGAAATGAATCGTGTGCGATCGGGCAGGCCATTGACCATGAACGTGGACAACAGGTCCACTGCATCGATATATAGCACTGTAGCTTCAATCTCAGACTGAGTTAACGATTGAAAGCGCGCATGGACTTGCGTGCGATGTGGCTCGATGACGATCACGATCATCGTGGCGCGCTCTTGATAGGCCGCCCGGATAAGCGCGACCAGGGCATCGATCAGCGCCATATCATCCCGATAAAAGAAAACTGCATGTGGCATGGCTAGTCTTTCCGAATGACTATGGTTGAGACACTAGCACACCAGATTCGATTCCCTCAACAGAGGCTTAGAGTCTCACATACCACTTCTCAGTTGTCTTATTGCTGGACACCGGCTTTCGAACGGCCAGCGAGAAGGCTGGAATCACGGCGCGTCAAGACGTTCGTTAGTCGAGATGGACCGACCGGTCAATGAAGGGAGTACGTCTATGGAAAAGAAAGGTCTACTCGTTCTTCTGTTGATGGGGTTCTAGCCCGTTTTCACGGACGGAGGAGTTAAGAGTTTTTGCCGGGGATTATGCCAGGGTTCGATCAAAGAGATCCGCTCTCGCTTCCGCTCTGGTCCGGGCTATAACCCAGTTGAATGACCCACCGCCCCGGTGTGAAGCGCTTGGTCCATGTTGTGGTGAGCATCAAAAATTTCTTCTTCGTTGTCGCTTTGATCAGTTCACCCATCGAACCCACAAGTACCTCCTCCACAGTTGATCAAATATTAACGCAACGCATCTTCCGCATGTGTACTCGTGACGGGACGATATGCGGATGAAAACTGGGGGCACCTCTGCGGTGTCACCTCACAGTTCGGGGTGCTGATAGGGGGTCCAGAGAGGCGCTGCGGCGCTGGATTTGGTTCGCACCCGACGCGGTGATTTTTACCGTGTTGTCAGCATCAACTGTAATGTGGACCCATCGCGCCAGGTACCGCAAGGCATGCCCAACCTCACCGCGTTTATCGCCATCGAAGTGATCATAGAGCGCCTCCCATTTGGTTGGTCCAGCCTCCATGAGATGCAACAAAACCGTTTGTTGAAGTTCTCGAAACCTCTGCCATTCTCTTTCGTATTCGGTACCGAAAGGCTGATTCGACATGGTCTCCTCCAAGGCGATTCTGACTCAGAACGGATGACATGGAAGAATGGTAGCATCGACTTTGAACTATGGGGTTACTACGGGGTTACGAGTGTGTTAAGAAAGTAGGAGCCAAAACTTTTGGTGGGCAGGCTAGGACAAACAGACGCAACATGCGCCGTTCCTACTGGCCCGCCGAGAGCATGGCGCATCACGCGACTTGGTACGAAGACTTTTCCAGGGTTCGGTGCGACAAAGTGTAAGGCACATTGCATGAGGCCTCGGAATGTAAATTAAATTTCAATGGCGTGATTTGCTTTAGGACCATAAAGCGTCTACCATTTTGCGACCGCCCAACCTCCGTATTGGACCTTGCTCAATGCCAGAAATTTCGAGACACCAATGTCTGATTTATGAAGGCTCGCCGGTCGCGCACTTACCGGCGTTTGTATCCGCGATACGACATAAGCTCCAGGAAAACAATCGATGCCTCTATCTTAATAGCCCGCCCATGGTGGTGGGTCTGCGCTCCTATCTTTTCGCAGCGGGTATCGACGTGCCTAAGGAGATCATGAAAGGAAGCCTTGTCCTGTCCTCAGACAAAGGACATCTGAAGAATGGAAGTTTCGACATTGATAGAATGCTGAAAATGTTGAGTGCTGCACTGAATCAGGCGCTCAACGAAGGCTATCAAGGACTTTTCGCTAGCGGTGATATGAGTTGGGAATTTGGTCCAGAAAAGGACTTTTCTAAACTTTTGGAATATGAACAGCGCCTCGAGGAAATGTTCCAGAAGCACCCGACCCTCTTTGGCATCTGCCAGTATCACACCGATACTTTGCCGCCAGAAATTGTGCGCCAAGGTATGTTCGCCCATAAAACAATGTTTCTTAATGAGACACTTTCCCGCCTAACCCCCCTCTCCTCCCACCCAGCTCTTAACGCCTAGTTCAGACTAGGCTTGAATGACGGAACATCCCCCTCATGCTATGAGCGAGTCACTGCCGCGTGACCTCCTACGAAAAAACTAGACGACCCGACCAATGTCCCTTTCACGTTTGAGGAGGGAATCGCAAATGGCAGATCTTGGAGGCATTCATTCAGACGTCGGCAGGAGACAACTTCTTCAAACTTTGCTTTCATATGCGGTGGTTGGAGTCACGGCGCAAACTGCAATCGAGGTAGCGTCTCCTCACACACTTCACGCCAAACCCATTGTTACACCTGATGCAGCTCTGCACGCATTGCTCGCGGGCAACCAACGCTTCGCGGAGAATCGACTCACATCGATTGCGCACGATCTGATCCTCCTGAAAGAGCACACCGTCGAAAAACAAGAGCCGTTTGCAGCGGTACTCGCCTGTGCTGATTCTCGCGTACCCGTGGAGCTTATCTTTGATCAGACGATTGGCCACATTTTTGTCTCCCGAGTTGCTGGGAATATGGTGACACCGGAGATGATCGCCACCCTCGAATATGGAGTTGCTGTCCTTGGGATCAAAGCCCTGCTCGTGCTTGGACATGGGAATTGCGGAGCCATAAAATCGGCGATGAAAGCTGACACGGTACCAGGGCAGATCAGCGTCTTGTATCAACACCTTCAGCCGGCAATAGCACAGTCTGGCGGCAATGTGGATAAAGCCATTGAAACCAATGCACGGCTTCAGGCCCAGTTGCTGCGTACTTCCTCGACAGTCATCCGGGATGCCGTCAGGGCAGGTACTCTGAAGGTAGAAGCAGGAGTCTATGATCTTGCTACCGGCAAGGTCAGTTTGAGAGAACCTGCTACATCCTAATTACTCGGACTTGAAATGGTTCCCACACGGGCGCATAGCGGGTATCTCACTGAGGAGGGATTGATTCGCATTCTATGAGGGTTGGAGAAGAGGACGTGCAAGATTGGACACCATCGATGGCGTCTCCGTTGATTAAGAATCGCTTCAAGTCTTAGATGTAACAGACTTCCGTTTCAGAAATCTCCCCAATCTCGTGCGAACACCAGCAGACTGTTCGCGGGCAACGTGATGCCTGCCGAGGTTGGCATTCCGTCCCACGCAGGCCCATTGGCGCTGACACCACCGGGGTTGCCCTGTGCATTGGCATTGAACCATTGGTCGTACACGTCACTGTTGAAGACTTCGTTCCAGTGCCCCGCGTCGGGAAAACCGATGTGGTAACTATAGTTGTAGAACGTGTTCTCATTCAGACTGGCCACGACAACTACGTCGCGCCCGATGCTGGGCAGCCAGCGGTGCATCGCGATCACGCGGTTCTCATTGTGCACGTGGAACACGTTGATACCCTCACCGCGCAGCGCTGGCTGCTTGCGCCGCAGCCACATAAGGTCACGCGTGAAGCGATGTTGATCCGACATGTGTTTGTCTTGACCTTCGAGACCAGCCCACCAGATCAACAAGTCGGGCCTCCCGGGCCAGTCCGTCCAATACTTGTCCTCGAGAAATTCCTGACCCATGAAGATCATCGGCACACCTGGCGCGGTTAGCAACAGACCCGTCGCGACTTTAGTCCGACTCCGTGCATACCAGGATCGCGCGTTAGCTGGGTCCGCGAGAGCGGCGATGCGCGGTTGACGGTCGCGGCCCTGGTGATCAATGTACAACAGGTCATGGTTCTCGATGCATTGAAATACGGTCCAACGGCCGGGACTCTTGTGAGTGAAGTACAGGGCGTCGCGCAAGGGATCGAGATTGACATAGGCATCACGGCCACCTGTGCTTTCGCCGATGACAGCGCGCAGGCTGTCGCGAAGCGTGTCGCTGTAGCCGATGTCAAAGCCCATTCCATACGGCGAGACGGCGACACCTTTCCAGCGTTCCCCACCCCAGTATTCGGCGATCTGGACGGCACTCGGCTTCATGAAGCGCAG
>DATDFW010000223.1:0-3198 GCA_036522375.1 Nitrospiraceae bacterium | reverse complement strand
ATGAGCATGTAATATCCGTCGGTTGAACTGTATCGAACGCTGCAACCCGTGACGCCGCAATGGTACGACGCTCGGTCCCCGGTATTTGCGTTAGAGCCACCTGATTCGTACTTCATTACATGGTTGTCGCGGGAGCAAAGCGGTTTCAGGTGCCTGCTCAAAACATCCACTGAAGTAACAATCATAAGAATTCTCCTAAAACCATGAGATCCATGGCAATCCGAGGCTGAACCTGTTCCGTCGCTGTAGCCGCTTCACATCACCGTCGGACCTGCAGCATAGCGGATTAGTTCGTTCCGATTCGTGAATCGCAGGAAGTGCAATATCCAGGCTATGCAGGCCTGGACTCTGAGTTCCGTAAGGTCCAGTGTCGTTGCGATGTCACGATCACTGAAGCCTTGGCCAACCAAACGATAAACTGGGCCCAACGCTCCCACCTGCTCCCAAAAGACACGCATGAGGTTAACCTCCACATCAAATTCTTCGAACGTAGCCGCGGTACAAATAGACCAGCGTTTAGTACATTCCCCCCATTCCACCGTGGCCTGCACCAGCCGCAGCCATCTTTTCCTCTCCCTTAAGTTCGGCGATCAGGACTTCAGTTGTCAGCATCAGTGAAACGATTGACGCGGCGTTCTGGAGGGCGAGACGGGTAACTTTAGCTGGATCAATCACACCGGCTTTGACCAAGTCGCCGAACTCACCAGTCTCTGCGTTGAAGCCGAAGTTCTCGTCCCTCGATTCGCGCACGCGTCCAACCACCACCGCGCCTTCATGCCCGGCGTTTCCCGCGATCTGGCGTAAGGGCTCTTCAAGCGCACGCTTTACGATGTTCACTCCGATGGCTTCATCGTCGTGCAGTTTGAGCTTCTCTAAGGCCAGCAGGCAGCGCAGCAAAGCGGTCCCGCCCCCGGGGACGATGCCTTCCTCGACCGCCGCCCGGGTAGCGTGCATGGCATCCTCCACGCGAGCCTTTTTCTCCTTTAGCTCCGTCTCGGTCGCCGCGCCCACCTTTATGATCGCGACCCCGCCAACCAGTTTGGCAAGGCGTTCCTGCAGCTTTTCCTTGTCGTAGTCCGATGTGGTCTCTTCAACCTGCATACGGAGCTGCTTGATTCGGCCTTCGATCTCGCTGGCCTTGCCGGCGCCCGCAACGATGGTGGTGTTGTCCTTGTCGATGGTCACCTTCTTGGCGCTGCCCAGTTCTTCAATCTTCACGTTCTCGAGCTTTACGCCGAGGTCCTCGGTGATGGCCTTCCCACCGGTGAGAATGGCAATGTCTTCGAGCATGGCCTTGCGGCGATCGCCAAAGCCGGGGGCTTTTACCGCCGCGCATTGCAGTGTGCCGCGCAGCTTATTCACCACCAGAGTCGCCAGGGCTTCGCCCTCAACATCCTCAGCGATGATCAGCAGCGGCTTGCTCATTTTGGCTGTTTGTTCGAGCAACGGCAGCAGATCCTTCATCGAGCTGATCTTCTTCTCGTGGATCAGGATGTACACGTCCTCGAGTACGCATTCCATGCGCTCCGCATCGGTGACGAAATATGGCGACAGGTAGCCTCGATCGAACTGCATGCCTTCGACCACTTCGAGCGTAGTCTCCATGGTTTTGGATTCCTCGACGGTGATGACGCCATCCTTGCCGACCTTCTTCATCGCTTCGGCGATGATGCTGCCAACCTGCTTGTCCGTGTTGGCACTGATTGTGCCAACCTGCGCGATCATGTCGCCCCTCACCTCGCGGGAGAGCCTCTTGATCTCTGCCACGGCGACTTCCACGGCCTTATCAATGCCGCGTTTCAGCGCCATCGGGCTCGCGCCTGCGGCAACCGTTCGTACACCCTCACGGAAGATTGCTTGGGCCAGCACGGTCGCAGTCGTGGTGCCGTCCCCAGCCACATCCGAGGTCTTAGACGCAACCTCGCGCACCATCTGTGCACCCATGTTCTCGAGCGGGTCCTGCAGCTCGATTTCCTTTGCCACGGTCACGCCGTCTTTGGTGATGACCGGCGCGCCGAACTTCTTCTCGATGACTGCATTGCGTCCCTTCGGGCCGAGCGTGATCTTTACCGCGTCAGCCAGAATATTGACGCCACGCAAAATCGCCTGTCGTGAATTCTCACCAGTTACAATTTGTTTTGCCATTAGACTTCACCCTCCTCGGTGATCGAACTCTCCACCCCATATAAAACTCTTGGATAGGAGATGCTACTTCTTGCCGGATGCCGACTTGGCCATCCCGCTCAGTTTCACCAGGATTTCTTCCTCGCGGAGGATCAGATACTCCTGGTCGTCGATGTTGATATCATTGCCGGTGTATTTGCCAAACAAGATCCGATCGCCCACCTTTACGTCGAGCGGGACGCGATGGCCCTTTTCCATCTTGCCGGCTCCGATGGCCATTACTTCCCCCTCTTGAGGCTTTTCCTTAGCCGTATCGGGGATGATGATCCCGCCCCTTGCGGTTTCTTTCTCTTCCAGCCTGCGTACGAGGACACGGTCATGTAACGGGGTAACATTTATATTCATTTTTCTAACCTCCGCATAATCCATTTCTCTAACACGCCCAAAGATGCCTTTTTAAAATCTACTGCGACAACTATGGGCGAAAACTCTTCTGATTCTTCTGCCGCGCCGCCTCAAGGTCGTCCGTTTGCTTTTTCTGGCGCTCGGCTTCCCGTTTCGGGCCCTCTTGCTCGTCAAGTTTCACGGCTTCCGCAATGGCGAATTCAGCTTGTGTATTGGTCTGCTTCGAAAAAACGACGAGACCCAAGACGTCGCTGAAAGAAGAACGGACAAGATTGACGGAATATTGCTCACCCTCCCAAGAGGCGACGGGCTTTTGTTTTGTTTCATATCCCAAGTTCGTCGTTGAATCGATCTCCGGCGCTACAATTGTGGCCGGACCATACTTCGCCGAAATGGACTTCACGATGTCTCCCTCAGTGAGCCCTTCCGTGGAAGCCGGATCATAAGTCACCAAAATCTTGTAGAGTTCGCTATTGTAGAAAGAGAAGAGAATCTGTTCGATGCCCTCCGAGCGGACGGAAGTCCCCGGGACGTTCGGAGGCCACCAAGTCAGCTCCTGGATTAGCGCTGGGCGGCCATGAATCAACTTTACATCGGCCATCTTTTGATCAGTACGCTCCAGCACTCTGGTCAAGTTCATTCCAAGGGTAAAGTGCCGATACTTGGAAA
>DATDFW010000222.1:0-5919 GCA_036522375.1 Nitrospiraceae bacterium | reverse complement strand
CCTGAAATCGTGGCCCCACTGGGAAATGCAGTGCGCTTCGTCGACGACCAGCAACGAGACCCAGAGAGAGCGCAAGAGCTGGAGAAACCCTTCATGCTGCATCCGTTCAGGCGCCAGATAGAGCAACTGGAGCCGCCGCTGCTGGAGATCCTGAATCACCCGGCTCTTTTCAAACCTGGTAAGGCCCGAGTGAAAGGCCGCCGCCGCGATCTTCCGCTGCCTCATACCGGCCACTTGATCCTGCATCAAGGCAATGAGGGGAGAAATCACCAGGGTCAACCCGGGCAAGAGCGTCGCAGGCAATTGATAGCAGAGCGATTTGCCCAGCCCGGTCGGCATGACCGCCATTGCATCGCGCCCAGCCAACACCGCGCGAATGACCTCCTCCTGGCCGGGCCGAAACTTCGCAAAGCCGAACTGTTCGCCGAGTTGTCGAGTCAGATCATCCACGGTGAGAGACGAAAGACGATGGACTGTTGGAGACCATGAGCGCGTGCGGAGTATAGACGACTGACCCACTGCGGGCAAGTCGAACGAACCGAAGCGGAGTGATTAACTCTCAACCTTCAGCTTCGTCTCGGAAAGAGGATGGTTGGGGAACAGATTAATGGTCCGACAAGCGGTTTAGAAGCCGCTCTCACCACCCTACTCCAGCCTTGTAGCTTGAATCCGGTGTCTCAATGATGGAATCTTTCTCCACGCGGTGTGATAGACCGATCCAGCCGAGGTCGTCTGAGCCCGAGAAGTAGCCAGGATCGTCACACCTTTAACCTGATCACACGGGCCGGAAGTTCGCCACCGTAGCTAATAACTGCTGTCGCTTTACGCGTCGGCTAAGCACGGCGCACCCTCGCGCATCCACCCCCTACAACGGGAACACGTTTTTCGCCAAATCAATTCCCAAGGTCGTGGTGTGGATAACAGCCCTTCCCTTCTTCCTGCTGATGAGTGTGGGTTGTACGCTCTCACAATCCCATGTTGCCTCGCCTGAGGCTCGTGTGGGAAGAAGGCTGGGTCCATTGCATTAGCACTCTGAGGCCCCCTGCGATGTAATCAAACGGTGAGGCCGAACATCGCAGTATTGCAGTGCGCCCAATGAATCGACTACCACTGACGATCCAGAGCGACAGACTACGACCCCAGAAGAATAGAATCAAGGGTTCGGTGTTTTTATTGCTACGGATTGCGACTGAGTTAGATTCTGAACCGCGGCCAAAACCTGGATCAGGGTTTTTGGGTAGTGCCGGCTGCGAAAAACCTGCGTTTAATGAAACCGCCGGTTACTTCCTCAGTTGTTGTTGACCTTCCTCTATTGAATAAGGTCATTGCGCTGGTTATCTTCATACAGTAAATGAAACACATGGTCTTGGTACGTTCTCTATCTTCCTTTCTGCTCGTGGCAACCATTCATGGCTGTGGCCAACAAACGATACGATTGCCTAGCTCAATGAGTAGCTCCCCATGTGCCACCGTAAATCCAACGGTTCAGTCCAAGTCGACGGTCGAACTGGCACTTCTATTTGGTACGGATGCTATTAAAGCGGCGATGGATGCCATCAATGTACAGATTGCTATGTCAGATAGTACCTCCCCTGCTGAGCTCGCAAATTTAGGAACAGACGCCGCCGTTCAAACGGCACAAACCAGTGGCAAAAATCTGATGCCAGAAGACAGGACCGTGATGGAAACATATGTGCGAGACGAGATGGTTCCGGCAATACGACAGAACCCGACATGTTTCACTGGTGCATCTTCATCTACGTCACGTTTCGGTGTGGAACGGATTTTTATAGCTCCTGATCTAGCACTGGCAATCGTGATCACAAATCCTGGACAGGCTGAGGTTAAGGCTGAAATGTTCATACGTCAATTTGTCAATGGCTCAGAGCGTTCAAGGTCTCAAGGGTCACTCACTCTAGGCCCCGGCCTATCACGCAGTGTATTTGAAAAGAGTGCCCATCTCCCCATTTCTGAAGTTTTAGATGGCACGGCTATGCTTATGATTGCTGTATCCATCTCTTTTCACCCCGAACTGAACGGTAAGAGGGTTGAGGTTAACGAAACATGGCAATACGATCCTTCATACAATAGATTTATTTTGGTCCCCATGAAATAGGCTCGTCCGTCTGCTATCACTCTCTACCGGAATGCCCCAACCTACGCCCATCCAGAACGATCTTGATTAGTCCGATTCCTTGTTTTTCTGCTCAGAGAGATGCTCCTGGGTCTGCTGAGTTTGGTCACTGAGGCAACTCTTAATGAGCGGGCCGGAGGTTCGACCCCTACTCGGCCCACCAAGCAATCAAGATGGCCTTCGCCTCAGATCGCCTCGAAAAACTTGTGGCGGGATGTCTGGTTTTTTCGTGGGCTGCTTCGCTCATCGAGCGGCTAGGTCAACTCGACCTATTCTCCAATCATCTCCTGGCGAACCAGTTTCTCTGCTTGAAGCCAATCTTCCACATCGCGCTCCGCCTGTCGCCCCCGATTTTCATAGAGTTCATAGGCTTTCTTTGCGATCTGTTCCCTCATTTCATCCGAATACTTCTGCATAGACTCAGGTTCATGCAACAGTACTGGCTCTTTCATGGGCGAGACGTTGGGGCTTCGAGCTTGCATTGATGGCCTCCTCGGTTTGAGGTTAAGAACACAGAACACCGGCACATGACTTGACATTCCCCAGAGGGTTGTCGGCGACGCCAGGTCCTTGCCGCCGCCCCGAACATGGGTTTGACGTGGTGTCACAAGCCCATGGAGGGGGCGCATTTTAGTGGTAACCAAGACTGAAATAAAAAGAGGTAGGAGGGGTGAGAAGCTCTGCTGCTCCTCCTACCGTGGAGGTACACCCGCCTTCCTCTCATTGGCCTGTGCCGCATTGGAAGAATGTCTAGGCTGGTTTTGAGTTTGGATATTATTTTCGACCTTAAGGACGCCCGCCACTTGATGTGTAAGCCGTTCCGCCCGATTCCGCTGCGCCTCTGTTTCCACCATTCCGCTCAGCGTCACCACACCGCGGACCGTGTCGACATTGATACGCGGGAAGCCCGAAAGTGGGTCTGTCATCAATTTCGCCTGCACCGCATTGGAAATCGATACATCGCTGTTCGGGTGGCCAGCCGTTTTTTCTGGGATGGACTGGCAACCGCTTAGGGCCAGGAGGAGGACAAGCGGTGAAAAGGCACTCACGAGTTTAGGGATCGATGTCATAGCAGCAGATTCTCGGGTACTGAAGTGCTTCCACCTTGTCCACTCTCGTTCGTAGTCCGGAATGGAAGCATGGTTTGATGGTTCCCCCGAGTTGCTTTGATCCTCACTTTATCCTTAACCATCATGGAGGATCGTTCGCCGCGTTCCACCATCCTCAGATCCAACTGTTCAGTACTTTTGTTTGTGCTGGGATGCGGCCTGCTCCACAAGAATCCGTCGAGCTCGTTGTTTCATTTGTTTGATGGAAGCCAACTGCTTTCGAGTTCGCTTAAGTTCGTGCTGAAGTGTGCCCATTAGAGACTCGAGACGATGCATTTCTTGCTCACGTTGCACGGCACATTCCTCTGGCGAAAGGTGAATCCAAACTCCATGGGTCTGACCCCGCTTGATCCACTCTTCTAGGGACTCGGATGCTCGCATGGAATACCTCCGCAAGAGCGATTCCAAGGCCTCCCTATGAAGTTGGACCTCTTCTTCTTCTTCAAGAATTTCACGAATAGCACTCGCTAACATAAAGCTGGATATTCCCCTTGCATCGCCGCGACACTTGCCGCGCTCTTATCGGATGCCTTTGTGAATAGACTTCGGGTTTTCGGTCATCTCCAAGCATAGACTGTGCCGCTCGGACTGTTCTTCAAACGACAGTACAACCCGCTGAAATACTGTTTTTTGTGTGTGTCGGCTTCTGAACAAATGGCGATGACCACAGATAGCCCACGGATGATCGCATCCAGTAGCGGCTCCCCCCACGACCGGCCGCGGGCTGCTGCTCCTTCTAACCGAGCCCGCGTCGGCACAATCGTGGCTCGGTACGGTCGTTGGCCGGCAAAGGGAAACCGTGGTTCGCAAAGTAGATGAAATTTCCATGGCTACGGTATCGAAGCAAATGGCTCTATACAACATCATGGGGAGAGGTGCCTTGCTTGAAGGGTGTATCAATGAAGGACACCGATGCCTGGATCGACATTTCGGGTGTAAGTAGAACCAGTCGAGAACCCTATGTCACTGCGACACGTTCAAGATTGGTCTTCTATCCGCATGGGAATTTGGCACTGGCAACAGACCTAGATGGCAATGAAAGCAAGCTGAGCGCTAGCATCGCCTCCAATCTTCTCTCGACACTGTGGATAACGTGCCAGAATATGTACGAGGAGCAGAAAACCGCTGCCCGTCGTGCACCCATTGATTGGCTGCAAGTGCATCGCATGTCCATTCGCGTGTTGTTGCATCGAGTCACCCCATTCGGCTGTTGGGTCCTGCGAAAACGCAATAGCTCTAGACCCATTGAGCAATCATCTTCTCAAAACCCGCCACATGGCCATTCCCATGATCCCAACCATGCAGAGGATCAAAATTTCGCCATACACCATGGCATCAAGGCAACGGTTCTCATGACGTTCCTCCTCTTGTGAGGATCCCGCGGCCGCTTGGACCAACGGAATGGTTGCGTTCAGTTGCGCGAGGGTGGTTCAGGTCCCATTCCCTACGACACCTTGTCGTCGTGAGTTTAGTGTAACGACTCAGCATGAAGCGATGATGAACCTATCGTGAAGAAGTTTTCATGGTTTGGTTTTCAGACCGCCTATTGTGTTGAGATCGGATTCGGTGAATGCAAGTATAAGCGGTACAAAGTCTGAGGCAGCTGCGCACCTCGGCCATAAAGGTAGGTTGCTCCATCTCGCGCGTGCTCATCGCGACCATCACACACAGTGGGCGCGACGCCAAGAAAGAGGTGTCGTCTCCTGAATGTGCGCATCCCCGAGGTGCCCAATCAGCCCAGCCGCGCGCCCCTTGGTACCTCGGAATTGGTTGGCGGTGCCCCTTGTTGATTGCGTACCAGCGGGCCGGAAGAACTTCCGAACGAATTCAGTGTGTAAGGTGACTAGCCACCGTGAAGCTACCGACCTTGCCACACTTCAGTCTGACATGGTGCCGAAGGCGGGATTGTATCGAAGAGGATTGCTCAAGTTGTTGAAGACTTGGGCAATTCTGCCATCCGCTCTAGACCGTTGTGTGGTTGTTTGCCTCTCTTTGTTCCTATCTGTCGGTCCTCCCTCATTTTGTCACCCAGAGTAACACCCTAGATAACACCTGATTTTTGTCTAGAATTCTGGTCGTTGAAATCCTCCGCCGAAGAGGCCGGGGGTAGGGGGGCTTTTGGCTATGCCAATGGACATAGGATCGCGCACGATTTGACCATGACACAAAAACCGTATCTGTCACAAACCAACCATGGAGGAACACGATGCTACCATTTGATTCTCGCAGTCCGAAGAATACCGGGTCCAATCGGCTATGAATCATGCTATGCGGGGGAGAAGCAATACCGTGGTTCTTGCCGCCAAAGAAAAAGAACTCCGGAGCTCGGAGTGCATTGCCGAACGGGTGTCACCTTTCGAACGACGAAGTGAGACGGTCGATACCGTTGAAGAATTGAGGGTCCTCGATGCGACCGATGAAGCCCTGTCGCATCGGAACTTTTCCTCGCCCCTGCTTCACTTTGTGCCAGAGAGGGCAGACACGTTGGACAAGGCTGGCAAGCCGATGGCCTGTATGAAAGAGCCACTGTCGTTCCTGTATCAGGGGTGAGGGAACACAGACGATTTTGTCCCTAGCGAACTGTCTGCTCGCCAGCTCAGCGAACGGTAACCATTTAACATTCCGGAGGAGATGGTCATGCCAACATTAGTGAGACCGGGTGTTCCAGTCGGGGGG
>DATDFW010000221.1:0-15227 GCA_036522375.1 Nitrospiraceae bacterium | reverse complement strand
GTTTCCCACCGATATGCAGGCACAGATGGTGGCCTTGATGACGGCAGCTGAGGGGACGAGTGTGATTACTGAAACAGTATTCGAAAGCCGCTTCATACATGTCGAGGAATTGCGACGGATGGGTGCCGATATCAAGGTGGAGGGCAATCGGGCGGTTGTGACCGGTCCGACCAGGTTGGCCGGGGCTGCGGTGATGGCGTCCGATCTTCGTGCGAGTGCAGGACTGATCCTGGGTGGTCTTGCGGCGGAAGGCACGACAGAGATTCTCCGGGTCTACCATCTGGACCGTGGCTATGAACGGATGGAGGAGAAGCTGTGCGGGTTGGGTGCGACTATAGCCCGTCACAAAGAGGGAGCAGCTCCGGCAGAAACGTGTTGACATTATGCTAACGATCGCTTTGTCGAAGGGGAAAATGTTGGATCTCACGCTCGACGTCTTTCGTCGGGCGGGATATGCAGTGGGCAGTCTCGCAACCGAGAGTCGCCGATTGGTGTTCCCCTGTCCTAAGCTCGGGATGACCTTTCTGTTCGTGCGGCCGACCGATGTACCGACCTACGTCGAATATGGTGCGGCAGATGTGGGGATTGTCGGGAAAGATGTCTTGTTGGAGCGGGACAGCGACGTATATGAACCATTGGATTTAGGGTTCGGAGCGTGTAGAATCGCCGTCGCTGCGCTCAAGGGGCAGGCGTCACGCGACCGACTGTCCTCGAAAATTCGGGTGGCAACGAAGTATCCGAAGATCACTGAGCGGTTTTTCAATCAGCGCGGCGTGCCGGTGGAAATCGTCAAGTTGTACGGCTCGATTGAACTGGCGCCTTTGGTCGGTCTAGCCGATCGGATCGTGGATCTAGTGGAAACCGGCAACACGCTGAAGGCGCATGGACTCAGTGAAGTTGAATGCATCGCGCAGTCCACGGCCCGGGTGGTTGTCAATCGAGCGAGTCTGAAACTGAAGTATGCGGAGGTTACAGAGCTGATTACAAAGCTCCGGGACGTCAGCCGCACACCAACTGCATCTCGGGCGTCCGCTCCACGAACCTCCTTGCGTGGGGGACGTCGAACCATCAGACGGACACGCACATGAAGATCGTGGCTTCCACCGAGAGAGCCTTTCTCCCCGCACTCAAAAAAGTGGCGTTGCGTGCCCGTGCGCAGGGAGCAGCCGTCGAGAAGACGGTCAAGTCGATCTTGCAAGCCGTGGAACGGGGCGGCGATAAAGCCGTCCTCCGTTATACGAAACAATTTGACCGCGTCTCCGTAAAAGACACGGAGTTGCGCGTCACTCCCGAAGAGATTAAAGAAGCCTACTTTCATATTCGGAAAGACGAAGGTGACGCACTCCGGTTTGCGGCCCAGCGAATCACGGCGTTTCACGAGCGCCAGCGTATTAAGACCTGGATGTATCAGGAGCACGAGGCCACATTGGGGCAAGTGGTCACGCCGGTTGACGCGATTGGGGTATACGTGCCGGGCGGCAAAGCAGTCTATCCATCATCAGTCTTAATGTGCGCGATTCCAGCCAAGGTGGCGGGCGTTTCCCGTGTGGTAATGTGCACGCCGCCGCAAAAAGGCCCGATCAATCCCTATTTGCTGGTCGCAGCCGACATCGCTGGGGTTACGGAGATTTATCGCGTTGGGGGGGTGCAAGCGGTCGGAGCGATGGCCTATGGGACAAAGACGATTCAGCGCGTCGACAAAATCGTCGGTCCCGGCAATATTTATGTCGCGACGGCCAAGCGGATTCTCTACGGCACGGTCGGCATAGACATGATGGCAGGCCCGAGCGAACTGCTCGTCGTCGCAGATGGCGACGCCAGGGCTGCCCATGTCGCGGCCGATCTGCTCTGTGAAGCGGAGCATGACGAAGATGCACAGGTCTATCTCGTCACCACATCGGCCCAGTTGGCGAAGGACGTAGTACAACTCATCGGCAGTCAGTTGAAAGGGCTGCAACGGGAAAAGATCGCGGCGAAGTCCATCGCGCGTCATGCGATCGCCTTCGTAGTCACCACAATGGAGGAAGCCATTGATGTGGCCAACGAGATTGCTCCAGAACATTTAACTCTCTCGGTGGATGAACCGTTCGACTATCTCGAGAAAATCCGTCATGCGGGGGCACTCTTCTTGGGTCGGTACACGCCTCCATCGGTTGCCGATTATGTTGCTGGGCCGAATCATGTTTTGCCGACAGGCGGAACAGCGAGATTCTTTTCGGCACTCTCCGTCCATGATTATCTTAAAATCAGCAATATCGTGCACTACACGCGTGATGAATTGAGCAAGGTGAAAGATCATCTCGTTCGGTTGGCCCACATCGAAGGGTTCGATGCGCATGCCAAGTCGGTCCAGAGTAGGTTCTCATGAAGAAGAATGGATTGACACCACGCCTGGCATCAATTCATCGTGCGACGAAAGAAACAGATATCTCCGTCGAATGGACCTTGGATGGCGGCGGGCAGGGAAAAATCGACACGGGGATTCGCTTTTTTGACCACATGCTGGAGCTGCTTTCGAAGCACGGTTTCTTCGACATCACGGTCAAAGCGAAGGGCGACATCGATATCGATGAACACCACACGATGGAGGACGTCGGCATCGTGATGGGGAAGGCTTTGCATCAAGCATTGGGCGAAAAGGCGGGGATCAAGCGATTTGGTTTTGCCTCAGCTCCGCTCGATGAAACGTTGGCGCAGGTCACGGTGGATCTCAGTGGCCGGCCCTATCTTGTTTACAATGTGGTGTTAACAGATCGGAAGATCAAAGCATTCGACCTTGGTCTATTCGAAGACTTCTTCCAGGCCTTCGTCACGCATGGTGGTTTAAATCTCCACGTGAATTTGGTGTATGGACGCAACCCCCACCACATTATGGAGGCCATTTTCAAGGCACTGGCCAAGGCGTTGGACCAGGCCACCACGCTGGAAGAACGTTTGGCGGGGAGGGTGCTCTCGACGAAGGGAATATTGTAGCTCGGATGAGATGATGAACAATATCGTTGGCGTAATGGGACAGGTTTCTGAATGGAACCTGTCCTTTGTGTGTTGAGACGCTCCTCCAACAACAGACGTTGAGAAGTACTCGTGTACGCTCGCTGTTTGAGCCTGCTCAGACTCATATTTGCTCCGCTACCCCGTTTAGTCTTACTCCCAGCACATCTCTAATTGGCATCTGCATGTGCTCAGATTGATAGTGGCAGGATCACTTCGGTTACGGTATTGTTACATCGTCCTGGGCAGGAGGGTTCCATGATCGCCATTATTGACTACGGCATGGGCAACTTGCGCAGTGTCTCCAAGGCCTTTGAGGCGGTGGAACACCGGGCTGTGGTTACGCGTGACGCAACGGTCATTCGAAATGCGAGTCATGTCGTTTTGCCAGGCGTTGGTGCTTTTGGAGATTGTATGGCCAACATTGAACGCCTCGGATTGGCAGAGCCGATCTGCACAGCGATTCAATCGGGGAAACCATTTCTGGGAATCTGCCTCGGGCTCCAGTTGTTGTTTGAAGAAAGTGAGGAATTCGGGACCCACAAGGGCCTCGGCATTGTTCCCGGCACCGTTAGACGATTTGCTGTCGATTCGGGATTGAAGGTGCCGCACATTGGTTGGAATAATGTCACACGTGAGCAGCCTTGTCCCCTGTTCGATGGGATTGCCGATGGCGCCTACTGGTATTTTGTGCATTCATTCTATGTTGATCCTTCTGATAGGACCGTTGTGGCAACAACGACGGACTATGGAGGGACATTTGTATCGAGTATTTGGCGGGAGAATGTGGTGGCCTGTCAGTTTCATCCCGAAAAGAGTCAGGCGGTCGGGTTACGGTTGATCAAAAATTTTGGATCTTGGACATGAATATGATGAGGAACAAGGCATGTTCGATGGCCATAGTAGGCCTGGTCGTGCTGGGGGTTGGCGGCTGTAGTGGGTCGAAAGTCACGACGAAGTCTTCAGCGGAATTACAGCGCTATCAGATTCGTACCATCGCTCTGGTTCCATTCACGATTCTCGCAACCCCACAGGTGAGAGATGTTGCGGATCAGGCCTTCTCAATGCCGCCTGGGGCTCGCCGGTCTGATATCGTCATCACGGTGGTACCGACGAATCCCGATCATCTTGTTCGTGAAACCGTCACGGTGCCGTCTAGTGCAGGGGACACAGTCACGCAGTTACTGTGGAGTCGGTTGAAGGCAAGGCAAGGTGTGACGGTGCTGGCACCAAGTGAAGCCGCGAAGGTGCTCGCGTCCCAGGCGACGACCCAACCTCCAGCCAGTCAGTCTACAGCGGTCATGGTGGCGAAACAGCTCCAAGCAGACGCCTCGTTGATCGGGCAAGTCTTGATGTACCAGGAGCGAGTCGGCGGTCGTTTCGGTGCCAGCCCCCCGGCAACGGTGGGCTTCGAAGCCAAAGTCATTGCGGCTGATGGGCAAGTACTATGGGTCGGCAACTACTACGAGCGGCAGCGGCCGATGATAGAGGACGTCATGGGATTCATCCAGCGGCATGGAGTGTTTGTCACGGCGGAAGAATTGGCGACCTATGGGGTGGAGCATCTGCTCTTCGAATTTCCCTTTGGAACGGAAGAGGAACGCTAGCAGCGATGCTTGTTATTCCAGCGATTGATCTAAAAGATGGCCGTTGCGTGCGGTTGCGTCAGGGTGACATGGCGGCCGAGACGGTCTACTCAGACGACGCCCCGGCTGTTGCGAGACGATGGCAACAAGGTGGTGCAGCATGGATCCATGTGGTGGACTTGAATGGAGCCGTGGATGGGGAACCGCGCAATCTTTCCCAAATCGAAGCGATCATTCGCACGGTAACTGCGAAGGTGCAGGTCGGAGGAGGCATTCGGACGATCGAAATGGTGCGTCGCCATCTCGGTGCAGGAGTGACCAGGGTTGTGCTCGGTACTGCAGCATTGACCAATCGGGCTTTCTTGGAGAAGGCCTGTCTGGAATTTCCTCGCCAGATCCTGTTGGGACTGGATGTGCGTGATGGGAAAGTGGCGGTAAAGGGTTGGACTGCAATATCGGAGACGAGGGCAACTGATCTACTCAAGGAACTGGTAGGCTATGCTTTAGGCGCCGTGATTTATACGGACATCGCCTGTGATGGTATGTTGGGCGGGCCGAATCTGGAGGCGTTGAGGGAGGTGGTCGAGCTCTCATCCTTCCCCGTCATCGCTTCCGGCGGGATTTCGTGCATCGAAGACTTACGGGCGGTGCAGGCGCTCGGTCCACTTGTTGAAGGGGTGATTGTGGGGAAAGCGTTGTACGACGGAAAACTAGATTATAAAGCCGCCGTCATGGCCCTCTGCGAATCGTAAGAGGTAAGGGGTGAGATAAAGTGCTGACTAAACGCATTATCCCTTGCCTCGACGTCAAAGAAGGCCGCGTCGTCAAGGGCGTGAGTTTTGTGAACTTGCGCGATGCAGGAGATCCGGTGGAAGTGGCAACCGTCTATGATCGCGAAGGAGCTGATGAACTCTGCTTCCTTGACATCACCGCCTCTCATGAGAATCGTCAGACCATCATTGACGTAGTCGAGCAGACGGCGGCGCAAGTGTTCATGCCGTTGACGGTCGGCGGAGGCGTAAGAACGCTTGAAGACATCCGGGCGCTGTTGAAGGCGGGTGCGGACAAGGTGAGCATCAATACGGCCGCTGTCCAACGGCCTGAATTTGTGAAGGAAGCAGCGGAGCGGTTTGGGACGCAATGTGTCGTCGTGGCGATCGACGCCAAGCGTCGTACGGCGTCGGCTGCAGGGTGGGACGTGTTTACGCATGGCGGCCGCCAGCCGGCCGGTCTCGATGTCGTCGAGTGGGCAAAGATGATGGCGCGGTATGGGGCAGGTGAGATATTGCTGACGAGCATGGATCATGATGGACAACAGCAGGGCTATGACCTTCCCTTGACAGCCACCGTGTCAGAGGCTGTATCAATTCCAGTGATTGCATCGGGTGGCGTGGGAAATTTGGACCATCTTTATGACGGATTTGTCCGGGGAAAGGCCGATGCGGTGCTGGCAGCGTCGATCTTTCACTTTCGGACTCATACGATCCCTGAGGCGAAAGCCTATCTTCGTCAGAAGGGAGTGGCGGTTCGAACATGAATGTCGGGCAATTCAAGTTCGACGCACAGGGGCTGATTCCGGCAGTCGTGCAGGATTGGCGGGATGGCACGGTCCTGATGGTGGCCTATATGAATCGAGAGGCGCTGGAAAGGACGGTCGACACCAAGTCTGTATATTTCTGGAGCCGATCGCGTCAGGCGTTATGGGAAAAAGGTGAGACCTCCGGTCATAGGCTGCAGGTCAAGGACCTGTTTGTAGATTGTGACGGTGATGCCCTTCTCGTAAAAGTCGAGCCGGTCGGTCCAACCTGCCACACGGGAGAGCGGACGTGCTTCTTTACGCGCCTGGACTCGCCGGAAACGAAGACATCCGAGGCATGGGGAGGGATCCTGGAACGCCTCTCCCAGATGATTCAAGAGCGCAAGCGTCAACCCACGAGTGAATCCTACACCTCCAAACTGTTGGAGGGTGGTGTTGATCGTATCTTAAAGAAAGTCGTCGAGGAAGCTGGTGAAGTGGCGATTGCGGGAAAGGGCGGGAACAAGGACGAAATGATTTACGAAACGGCGGATCTGCTGTTCCATACCCTGGTGGCACTGGGCTATCACGGCATTACACTTCAAGACGTCTACGAGGAGTTGGCGACTCGGTATGGGAAGTCGGGGATGAGAAAAGGAACCGCCTCATGATTGAGTGCCTCTTTTGCAAGATTGCGGCAAGGATTATTCCTGCGGCGCTGGTCTATGAGGACGATCTGGTGGTTGCGTTCGACGATATTAATCCTCAGGCGCCGACCCATACGCTCGTCGTCCCCCGAAAACATGTGCCTTCGATGGCTGAGCTTCAAGATTCAGATGTCGGGTTACTTGGGCGTTTGATGCTGGCTGGTAATACGATCGCAAAACAAAAGGGGATTGCTGATGCGGGCTATCGCTTTGTCGTTAATACCGGTGTCCATGGCGGACAGAGTGTATATCATCTTCATCTCCATATACTGGGCGGGCGCCATCTCGCGTGGCCCCCTGGTTAGTGCCGTTTCACGACATTGACAGATTTCTGCTCTGTCTGTTAGCCTAACCGGTCAATTTTACGACCACTTACGTTTATCTTTCTCACCAAGATTAGGTGAGGAAATAGGAGCCGCGACTCCCGTGGGCCGAGGCCTGATTTCTGAAGACGTGATCAATCAAGTCAGAGATCGGGTCGATATCGCCGAAGTTATCGGACATCATGTGAGCCTCGCTAGGGCAGGCCAAAATTTGAAGGGACTTTGTCCCTTTCATCAGGAAAAATCGCCCTCCTTCACGGTCAGTCCTTCCCGCCAAATCTTCCATTGTTTCGGATGCGGCGCGGGTGGCAATGTGTTCACATTTTTGATGCGGATCACCGGCGCGAATTTTCCTGAGACGGTCCGTGAACTTGGGCAGAAGTTTGGAATTGATGTGCCGGACAGCGGGCTCAACGCAGGGCCTCAAGCGGCACAAGCGAGTCGTCTTGAACAGCTCAACCGGGCGGTAACGGCGTGGTTCCATCAGAATTTGCGGGACGGAGCGGCCGGTGCGACGGCACGGGACTACCTGGCCAGCCGGGGTATTGATGTTGGGACAATCGATCGATTTGAAGTCGGTTGTGCGCCGGCTGAGTGGGATGGGCTCATCAAGGCGATGAGCAAACAAGGTTTTGCTCAGAGTGATTTGGCCGCTGCGGGATTGACGGTAGCACGCGAACATGCGTCTGGAGCCTATGATCGTTTTCGCGCCCGTGTGATGTTTCCTATTACAGATTTGCGTAAGCGTGTTGTCGGTTTTGGGGGGCGTATTCTCGGAGAGGGGACTCCGAAATACCTGAATTCGCCCGATACTCCCTTGTTTAAGAAGGGGCAGACGCTCTACGCGTTAGACCTCGCACGGGAGGCGGGTGCTCGATTGAAAACCGTGATTGTGGTGGAAGGGTATTTTGATGCCGTTGCCCTTCATCAAGCTGGACTCACCCATACGGTTGCGACGCTCGGGACCGCACTAACGGCTGAACACATTCAAGTATTGAGACGGTTTGTCTCGAAGGTTGTGCTGGTCTTCGATCCAGATCCGGCGGGAGTTCGTGCAGCATTGCGAGGGCTTGATTTGTTTGTGAATAGCGGGATCGGGGTGAAAGTTATCACATTGCCGGCTGGAGATGACCCCGATACCTACGTGCGGAAGGAAGGGCCAGAGGCCTTTGCTCGATTGGAAGAGCAGTCTCCGAGCCTCTTGGACTTTTCTCTCGAACATTGTTTGAGCACGGCGGAGTCCGGTACGATCGAAGGGCGCATCCGAAGCGTGGATGATGTGCTGCGGATCCTTCAAAAGAGCGAACATCCGATCGAACGAGAGGAACGGATTCGTGTGGTAGCTGAACGGCTGGGAGTCAGCCAGCAACGGCTGATCGAGCGGTACCCGGTATTGGTGCAGTCGGAGGGCCGTCGGCCGACGACCGTTCAATCGGCTGGTGCCATACCGGCGATGTTCAAAGGTGCGAGCGAAGAGCGGGATCTAGTGTATTTGTTGCTGCATGGGCATCTGACATCGGCAGATGTGCAACGACTGCGGCCCGAGGCCTTTTCCGTTCCGGGCTGTCGGTTTCTCGTGGAAGCCGCCCTGAATCACCTCGATCGAGATGGTCGAGTCGGGCTCAGGCTCTTGTTGGATGCGGTGGTCGATCATCCGGAATGGGGGGCCCTGGCAACTGAGCTGTCAATGCGGGAAGATCATTTCGATGATGTAAGGGCTCATGTCTCCGGGTGTTTAGAGACATTGGATCGGAAGCGGGCTGATGCGGTCCTTCGAGATCTGATTGTGCAACTCAAGGCTGCTGAGCGAGAAGGACGTCTCGAAGATGCTCGGGCATTGAATGGACAAGTGAATCAATTGCGAATGCAAAAAGCCGGTCGGCCTCCCACCGGGATTTTGGCCTTAGTGAAGGAGTAGTCATGGCGAAACCAGAGTTGCTCGGTGAGGTAAAAAAGCTCATCTCGATGGGGAAGGAAAAAGGCTTTTTGACATACGACGAGCTCAATAGCACGTTGCCCGCGGAGGTGGTGTCTTCAGAGCAGTTCGGCAGCATCATGACCATGTTCGGCGAAATGGACATCGAGATTGTCGATGCACCGGAGGGAGAGCGGATCAGGAAAGCTCGGGACACTGAGGAGGCCAGTGAAGAAGTCGAGGAAGCCGAGGGCGAAGCCGGTGCTGGTGCCGGGGAGGAAAATGAGAAAGAGGAAAAGGAGATTGATTTAACTCCCGGCGCACTCAGTCGGACCGACGATCCGGTCCGACTCTATCTCAAAGAGATGGGCAGCGTGGCGCTGTTGAGTCGGGAGGGAGAAATCGAGATCGCAAAACGCATCGAAGAGGGGAAGAGGGACATCGCCTCGGTCATATATGGTATGCCGATGACGATTGAGTTTGTCCTTGCCCTGTGCGATCAGCTCAAGAATGGAACCATCGATGTCCGAGAGATCGTTCCGATTGTCGAGACCGAGGAGGAGTTCGAAGAAGAACAAATCCAGCGGGACTATGAAGAGCTCCGGGTCAAGACGCTTGAAGGCCTGAACTCCGTCCGGAAAATCTCGACATCACTCAAGAGTCTCTATGAAGTCGTTCGGCATGCCAATAGTGATCCCGCGAAACAAAAGAAGATTAAGAAGCAGATCGATACCATCCGCGATCAGGTCGTGGAGAAGATGGAGTCCGTCAACCTGCATGGCGTGCTGAAAGATCGGATGGTGCAGCGTGTGAGGGAGCTGGCGATTCAGATCCGGACAGCGGAGCGGGAGATCATTAGTTGCCAGCGGCGGCTTGGAATTAGCGGTGAGGCTGGTGCTGAAGCCCTGATGAAGCTCTGCCGTGAACGGAAAGACTTCCTCGCCGTCAAACGCAGGACGAGCTGCTCGGAAGAGGCTCTCAACGATATTAAGAAGGTATACCAAGCGGCGAAGGGCCGGATCCGAATACTCGAAACCGAAGAGGCCCTCGTATCAGCCGAAGAGATCAAAGATGCGGTCAAGCATCTGGATGTGGCGGAAGACAAGGTCAAGCGTGGCAAAGCTGAGCTGGTCGAAGCCAATCTCCGTCTCGTCGTCAGTATTGCTAAGAAATACACGAATCGCGGTCTCCAATTTCTTGACTTGATCCAGGAGGGCAATATTGGCCTGATGAAGGCGGTTGATAAGTTCGAATACAAGCGCGGTTACAAGTTCAGTACCTATGCCACCTGGTGGATTCGCCAGGCGATAACCCGCGCAATTGCCGATCAAGCACGGACAATCCGTATTCCGGTGCATATGATCGAGACGATCAACAAACTGATTCGGACCTCCCGCCATCTGGTTCAGAAACTCGGGCGCGAACCGACGCCGGAAGAAATTGCCGAGCGCATGGATCTGCCCCTCGACAAAGTTCGGAAGATTTTGAAGATTGCTCGCGAGCCGATTTCCCTGGAGACCCCGATCGGCGAGGAAGAAGACAGCCATTTAGGCGACTTTATCGAGGACAAGAAGGCGGTTTCTCCTTTGGAAGCGGCGATCCGGTACGATCTTCAGCGCCAGATCAATAGCGCTTTGGAAACGCTTACGCCCCGGGAGGAAAAAGTGTTACGGAAGCGGTTCGGTATCGGCGAAGCCACCGATCATACCCTTGAAGAGGTGGGTCAGGATTTCGAGGTTACTCGCGAACGTATCCGACAAATTGAAGCCAAGGCGTTGCGCAAGTTGCGTCATCCGAGCCGGAGCAAGAAGCTACGCAGCTTCGTGGAGAGTCTGTGAGGCACCACGGGGTGTTCCACACGATTTGACTCCGCTCACTGGGCAGCCTAAAATTGAATTTTGTGTCGGAGGATCAGGCGCGAGAGAGTCATCCGCCTGATCGGGCCCATAGCTCAGGTGGTTAGAGCGGCTGACTCATAATCAGCTGGTCCTAGGTTCAAGTCCTAGTGGGCCCACCAGCGTGCGCTGGAACGCATGGTAAGATTATTCTATAGAACCATGCCTATAGGAGTGCATTGAACCAGAATCTTTCTCCCCTTATCGAACTGCAAAAGTTGGATCTCCGCATTATGGAGATCAAGGACCAACGTCGAAAAATTCCGGAGCGGCTCCACGCAGTGGAAGCTCCACTTCGAGAAGCTCAGCAACGTCATCAACAGACCAGCACCTCCATCGAACTGCTTATTAAGGAACGGCGGTCGCACGAACAAGACCTGGATGCTCACGAAGCGCACATGGGGAAGATGAAGTCGCGGCTGTCAGAGTTGAAATCCAACAAGGAATACCAGGCGTATCTATTCGAGATCGAAGTGGCCAATAAGAAAAGAGGGGACATCGAAGAAAAGATTTTGCTGAGTATGGAGAAAATCGAACAACTGCAACGCACGGAGAAAGAGACACAAGATAAACTTACCGCCACCGAAAAGGCTTTTCGAGAGGGAAAGCAGATGCTCGACGAACTCGATCGCACACTCTCAGCAGAGTTGACGGATCTCGAAATGCAGCAGCAAGCCCGTTCTGCTCATGTCGAGAAAGGGCTCCTCAGCCGCTATAACACAATCAAGGCGGCGCGGAAGGATCAACCACTGGCCGAGATCAAAGAAGGGATCTGCTCCGGATGCCGTCTTCAGCTTCCTCCGCAGCTGATTGCCGAGGTGAAACTCTCGCAAGATCTCCACACCTGTCCCTATTGCCGTCGGATGCTGTACTGGGACGGACAAATTCCTGTCGAAACCACGACGGGCTCCGATCTCGAAAAGACATCGGTTCTTGAGATCGGCGAGTCGGTCTAATCTGCCTTTCCCAAAACAGCCTGAGTTGTTCTGAAATGCAGTTTCGCGACTGATCCGAGTCGCCCCTCTCCATGCTTCTTCACGATCATGCGTCCGGCCAGTTCAACGGTGGCTGAGGCGCCTTTGGGCAAGGTCGTGCCGATCTCGTCCGAGAGACGTTTCAATCGCAGGAGGAATTCCGCACGGGCCAGTATCGAAGCGGCAGCTACCGCGAGATCGGTCTCGGCCTTATGCCGCTGTTCCAGGATGATGGTGCGCCCTTTCTCCTGTAGGGCATCCAGAATTAACCGCTCGTCGCCGAACTGATCCGCGATTGCGCGGCCGCATGAGACTTTGTCTAATAGGGTCTCCAGAGCCTTAGCGTGTCCCCAAGCCAGCAGGCGATTCAAGTTTCGGATCTTGGTATACAGTTCGTTGTACCGTTGCGGACCGATTGTGATCACGCTGTGAGGGCAAATTACTCGAATGTCGGGTGCCATATCGAGAATACGGCCGTCTGATATTTTCTTACTGTCCCGGACGTTCATGAGCATCAGTTCGCTTTGTGTGGTGGCGTCGACAAAGACAGCAGCGATGACCAGGGGGCCAAAATAGTCTCCCTTGCCTGATTCATCGATGCCGATGCGTTCGATCGAGGTGTGCAGAGTCTTATCGATCACAGCCAAGTGGTCCTTGTAGAGACTCTCAATGAGGCGCGGTAATCTAACAGACCGATCTAAGGCGGTCAATTTCGTCGGGGTCGATAGGATCAAATCGAAAAGGGGAGGTCGTTCGATGCGTACAGTGAAACAGCGTTCACAGTCAATGATTGTTTTGGCGATGAGTGTGGCGCTCGTCTCGCTGGTAGGGTGCGAAACCAATCCCTACACAGGACGGTCGCAGTTGCTGATGACTTCAGTTCCGCAAGAAATGCAAATGGGTGCGCAGGCTTATGAACAGGTGAAGAGTGATCCCAAGATGCGGCAGTCGCACGATCCACGAGAAATCGAACCGGTCAAGCGCGTTGCCGCTCGGATTATCGAATCGGCGAAGCGGTCTAAGTATGCCGAAATGGCGCAGCAATTTCAGTGGGAGGTCACAATCATCAAGGACGACAAAACCATGAACGCCTTTGCCCTACCCGGCGGCAAAATCGCCGTCTATACCGGGATTTTTCCTGTTGCACGAACTGAAGCAGGATTGGCAGCGGTGCTGGGACATGAAGTCGTCCACGCACTTGCTCGTCACGGCGCCGAACGGATGAGTCAGGGGCAGCTGACAAATGCGGCATTGCAGGTCGCAGGAGCTGCTGCTGGGGCAGCAGGGAGTGGAGGAATGCTTTCCCAAGCCGCAATGGCTGCCCTCGGTGCGGGGGCGCAGGTAGGGGTCTTGTTGCCATTCAGTCGGAAGCATGAATCGGAAGCAGACTATATTGGAATTCTTCTTGCGGCCGATGCGGGATACGATCCACGTGAGTCGGTCTTGCTATGGGAACGTATGGGGCAGTTATCCGGAGGCACCAGTCCGTCGGAATTTTTGTCGACTCACCCAAACCACGAGACGAGGATCATCCAATTGAAAAAGTGGATGCCGGAGGCCATGGCCATCTTCCAGACCAAGCCGCCTGTGCCGGCAGCGTTATTGCCGACCGTGCAGTAACCCGAGGGTTCGCGATGAGCCCTTGAAAGCTTGGAAGTCCAGTCCTATAGTACTCTGGCGTGAGGGAGAAGATTGGGTGATCGCTCGGAGCGTAATGCTTTGAGAGGAAAGTCCGGACTTCATGGGCAGGGCGCTGGGTAACTCCCAGGCGGAGTGATCCGACACCAGCACCACAGAAAACAAACCGCCGATGGCCAAGGCGACGGAATTCCAATCCGGTTCCTTTGGCTCAGGTAAGGGTGAAACGGGGGGGTAAGAGCCCACCGCGGTGATGGTGACATCACCGGCAAGGTAAGCGTCGCCTGATGCAAGGCCAAATAGGAAGACATCTGTCGGCTTTCTTTGGAGAGTTGACGACCGGTTGGCCCGACCGAGGTCTTTGGGTAGGTCGCTTGAGGTTCGAGGTAACTCGGATCCCAGAGAAATGATCATCTCCGTTTGGGAGCAAATCCCAGACGGGACAGAATCCGGCTTATAGGTCTTCTCCACCGCGCTTTTTTTATCGCACGACGTAGTTCTCTTTCAGTCACGTTGCCTGCGAGGTATTCGACTTCGTCGAGCAAGACAACGGGAACCTTTGTCCCATAGCGCTCCATCAAAGTCCTGTCGTTTTCGATAAGCACTATGCTCGTTTCGACGTGTAGCTCTGACTCAAGTTGCAGCAGGATTCGATGCACATCTCCGCAAAGATCGCAGTCTTCTCGAGACAGGATCGTCACACGAACAGGCATACTCATGCAGGCATCACCTAGGACCAACGACTTGAAGTCTTGAGGGTACCACGGGGGAAGGGAGACTGTCAGAGAGAGCTCCGAGTCGCACCATATCTATTGACGAGTGGAAATACGTGGTGATAGGATCACACATCTCTTTCTCCCTGATTTTTCAGAATGTTCTGAGTAACCGTCAAACGCGTCTCTCATCCATTGGGACGAGAGGTGGTGTATCGCGTACTCCTGATTTTTTTGCCAGGTTGTCACTGGCGGTGTGGGGTACGGATGGAGGTCTGTGATGAAGCTCACTGGTGCTGAGATTCTCATCGAATGCCTCAAACGGGAAGGCGTCAAGACAATTTTCGCGCTTCCCGGAGGTGTCGTTCTGAAGATTTTCGATATGCTTCATCAGCAGAAGGAAATAGAGGTGGTCCTCACTCGCCATGAACAGGGTGCAGGTCATATGGCGGAAGGCTACGCCAAGGCGACCGGTAAAGCGGGGGTGTGCCTTGTGACTTCCGGTCCGGGTATGACAAACGTGATCACCGCGTTGGCTGATGCCTATATGGATTCCGTGCCGTTGGTCTGTTTCAGCGGGCAAGTCCCGACCAGTCTTATCGGAAATGATGCATTCCAAGAGGCAGACAATGTCGGCTTGAGCCGTCCCTGTACCAAGTACAACTTTCTGGTGAAAAATGTGGCCGAGTTGGCCACAACGATAAAAGAAGCGTTTTACATTGCGACGACTGGACGTCCAGGTCCCGTATTAGTAGACATTCCGAAAGACGTATCTATGGATAAGACGGAGTTTACGTATCCGAGTTCCGTCTCGATCCGTAGCTACGATCCAGTGTATGAAGGGAACAAGTGGCAAATCAAGCAAGCGGCTGAGGCGATGACGAAAGCACAGAAGCCGGTGCTGTATGTCGGCGGCGGCGTGGTCTTCTCGGGCGCGTCGCAGGAATTGATGGAGTTGGCAGAACTGAC